>JAHFDX010000068.1 GCA_023248785.1 Myxococcales bacterium | reverse complement strand
TACCACGAATGAGAATCGCACACATTTCCGACCTCCACCTGATCGACTGGACCGGCGTCTCACCGCTGCAGTTCCTAAACGCACGATTCACCGGTTGGCTCAACATGCGCTTTCGCCGAAAGAGCATCCACCGGGCCACGTACGTGCAAGCAATTGCTGAACGGCTCCACGAAGACAACGTTGACCACGTAATCATCACCGGCGACATTACGAACCTAGCGCTGGAGAGCGAGTTCGCGTTCGCGAAGCGTGTTCTCGAAGACAGCCTTCGCATGTCGCCACGCGACGTCACGATTGTCCCTGGCAACCACGACGCGTACACCTTCGGTTCGTACACAAAGGGCCGTTTTGGACGCACGTTTCGCGAATATCTCGAAAGCGACCTTCCCGACCTCACCGTCGCCACACCGCTCGGACGATTTCCTGTCGTCAAACTTCGTGGGAACGCCGCCGTCATTGGCCTTTCAAGCGCCGTCCCACGTTTCCCGTTCGTTGCCGCGGGTGAACTAGGTCGCGCGCAACTCACAGCACTCGCCGAGGTGCTTGTGCACCCCGAGGTAATGCAGCGAACACCCATCATTGCGTTGCACCATCCACTCGATCGGCCGCAGTCGCCGCTCAAAGCGTGGCTCGAAGGCCTGCGCGACGCTGAACCGATCGAGAAGTTGCTTCGCGGAGCAAAGAAGGCGCTCGTGGTTCATGGTCACTTGCATCGACGGCTCGATCGGCCCACGGCCGACGGCATTCGAATGGTCGGGGCGACGAGCGCCTCGCTCCATCATCATGATCAAGGACGCATGGCCGCCTTCAACATGTACGAACTGAAGGAAGGCCGTTTCCACGCCTGGTCGGAAGTCTACGAGGCGACGTCGAATACGTTCGTTCCGATGGCGGTTCCAACCACCGGTTGGGAATAAGAGGTCGGCACACAAAAAAACGCCCCAACAAATTTGCTGGGGCGTTCATTCTGCGGTCACTCCGAACGGAGCGCCTCACATTGGGAGGCCTTCCTAAGAGGCCTGTGCTGTTTGTCGCACGACATTTACGGCTTGTAGACCCTTCGGGCCTTCCTTGATTTCGAACTCAACGAGCTCGTCTTCAAACAAGCGACGGCGACCGTCTCCGTTGATCTGGGAGTAATGTACAAAGACATCTGGACCTTCATCTTGTTTGATGAAGCCCCATCCCTTCTCATCGTTGAACCACTTAACCCTACCAACTGCCATCGGAATGCCTCCACTTCAGCAAAATCTAATTCTAGCAGCCTCTGTATGCCTTGAACTTGCGCACCCTCGAGCTGCTCGTCGTTACCGTATGAGAACGATCCGAGGTCGGTCAAGAATCGTCGAACCCATCGTGAATCTTTTCAACCAGATGTAGGCAAATTTTCCAAATTGTACCTATGAAAGTTACTTTTTCTTCTCCAGCATTTCGAGCTCGTTAAGATTGGCGAGAACACGCGGATCGCTTGGATCAAGCGCGCGCGCTCTCTCTAAAGCCTTCTTTCCTTCGCCGCGCGTGGTGACATCGCGTCCGAGTAGCGCACCCAAGTTGATCCATGCGCTGACAGCCTTCTCATCGAGGCGAATTGCCTCACGATACATTTGAATTGCTTCTTTGGTCTTTCCGCGAAGTTGAAGCGCGTACCCCAAATTCGAGCGAATGGAAGCGCGATTTGGATCGAGTTCAACCGCCCGTTCGAGCTCTTTGCTCCCTCTCTCAAGCTCACCTGCGGCGAGAAGCGCGGTGCCTAGGTCAGAGTGCGCGCGCGCGTCGCCATCAAGGATTCGCGCTTGCTCTTCGTACTGAGAAACCGCCTCGCGCGTTCGCCCTACAAGCATTAGTGCCGTGCCTAAATTCCCGTGTCGCTGAGGAGTTTCCGGATCCAGTTCTCGGGCTCTTGTAAGAGCAACAATGGCTTCCTTCGCTTTGCCTGATGCGAGGAGGGCGACGCCATACGCAGACTGCGCTTCCGCTTCGCGCGGCAAGAGTTCAGCGCCGCGTTCGAGCGACGTCAAGGCCTTCGGTACGTCATCGAGCAGCAATAGTGCACGCCCGAGCTCTACGTGAGCAGGTCCAAAATCCGGTTCCGTCTTGATCGCCAAGCGAAGTTCGTTCACCTGTACGCGCACGGACGAGTTGTTCTTCGCGGACGCGAGCTCCATCGCGAACCCAAGTTTGCGAATGCGAGAACGCGCAACACCAACAATCGGAGCGGCACGCTTCGGGGCCCCTCGTCGCGCCTTTTGGTACAGCGCTTCCGCATCCTGATAGCGCGCGTCGTTATACGCACTGTCGGCCTCTTGAAGGACAAGATCCACCGAATCACCATTTTTCCCCGCAAGGGCGATCTCCGGCGCAGCGCGATAGGTTCGCGCGGCCGCCTTGCCAGAATCGGACGCACCCGCATCCCCAATCGGTGTATTCGAAGACGCGGGTGGAGACTGCACCGCCGGTGGTTCTGCTTCGCGTACCGGTTCTGCTTCACCCAACGGTGCGAATTCCGGCGGCATGGTAGTCACCGGCTTCGGCGAGGGCACCGAAAGAGCCCGCTTCCGCGGAACGGCATCCCCGCACGCAAGTGAGCCCAACATCAAGAGCGCGACACTAAATCGCATCATGCACTTTTACTACGGCATACGCATGCGCTTGAACATCGCGCACCGCTTCAACAAGCTCACGATCGGCAGAGGGCGAGCGCAAGATCACGAGCGAAGAGGCATGCGGCTCTGCCCCCAAAACACGTTGCGCCGCCTGACGAACCGCGTCGGGTGCTGATTCATCGTGCGACAACGCGAGCAGGTGGTCGACGTACGTTCGGCCCCACCCTTCGTTGGGCTTGACGATGAGGAGTGCGTTCAGGGCCATCCCCGCCGCACGTTTGCAACCGGCAATCGCCGCACGTGCGTTCTTCGATGCAAACGCCGCCTCCGCGCGAACAAGTTCGTTGAGGCTCGCGCGAATCCATTCGGCCGGAGAGTACTTTCGTAGCCAGTGCTGCGGATCACGATCGAACGGCGCAGGCATCACGACTTTACTTGGCGAACGGAGTGCTCCTTACCATCGAATCGAATCATGGCCGGCTTGGCATCGATGATCGTGCTCAGGTTCACGGGGCGTTTCCACACACGGACGAGACTCTTCATGACTTCGCGCGCGTAATCGCTTCGCAGGTCCTGGCCTTGGTGATCGTGTCGTAAAAGAAGCTCTCCGCGGTTGTCGAAGTTTGCGTCTTCAACATAGATGAACGGGTTTCCCCCATTGGTTAGCTGAGAGAGCAACTTGTCCTTGACCGCGCGAAACTCCCGCGTATCGATTTCGAAGCGCTCGTTCTTATTCGACCATCCGAAGCTGAAGAGCTTCTGCTCGATCACGAAGTCAGGCGTAAGAAACGCATCGATGAACGTGACGTCGT
Organism: Myxococcales bacterium; assembly: GCA_023248785.1. Taxonomy (GTDB): domain Bacteria; phylum Myxococcota_A; class Polyangia; order Polyangiales; family Polyangiaceae; genus JAHFDX01. The sequence continues at coordinate 7,321 of JAHFDX010000068.1, read as the reverse complement.
TGTAAAGCGCGCGCACTTCGAAGACTTTCTCACGACCGAGGCCGAGGCGCAGATTCCAACTGCGCTTCACTTCAAGATCGTCGCAGTCCTCCCACTCCTTGCCGAATTGTCCTTTGTTCCAGCGCTCTTCGATGTTGCGGAACAGTTCGACACCGAGCTTGTACGGATTGAGCCGGCCGTTGCTCGTCGCCATCACGCCAGCATTGTTATCGGCGTAATCAATGATCTCTGAGGCATCGAGCACATGCTGAGTCATCAACCTCGAGTGCCAATAACTCGCCCAACCCTCGTTCATTATTTTCGTCTGCCATTGGGGCGCGAAATAATACGCCTCTTCCCGGACGACATCGAGAACATCGCGCTCCCAACGCTCAAGGGGTGCGTTTTCGAGCAAGAACGCCAAAACGTCCCGTTCAGGATGTTCGGGGAATTTCTTTGCCTTGTCTTGCTCGGCTGCCATTTTGGCCCGCTGAGCATCGAGATACTCTTCCGGATTAATAAACGACTCCATGTAAGGACGATCGGCTCGTAGGCGCGGGATCTCTTGCGGCGCTTCGTCTTCCTCGCGGAGTCTTCGCCGCCCTTGGAAAGGAGCGTGAACGTCAATCAAGTTTTCAAGCGACATGCAACAGTCGACGAATTCCTCAACCTTGTTGATTCCATGCCGACCCACATGTTTTCGAACACGCGAACCGTGATTCGCCATCTTGTCAATCCAACGACGATTCGGGTCATACCCTTGCGGTCGTCGGACGGGATCGGTCGAGCGACCTCCGGAATCTAAGTCGGTTGCGCGAAAGGCGAAGTTGTTCTTAAAGAAATCAACGTGAGCACACACATGCGCCATCACGAGCTTCTGATCGACGAGAGAATTTCCCTCGAGCAAATACGCGTACGACGGGTTGTTGTTGATGACCATCTCGTAGATTTTTGAGAGCCCATACTCGTAGCTCTTTGCGAGCCGCTCATACTCCATGCCGAAACGCCAATGCGGAAACCGATTCGGGAATCCGCCATAGGCGGCGATTTCGTTCATTTGGTCGTAGGTCAGGATTTCGAAAACAATCGGGAAAAAATCGAGACCCTCTTGGCGCGCGAATGTTTCGATGCGGTCCTGCTCCTTGCGGAGGTAGGCAGGCAACTCCGTTTTGAGCGCGAACTCACTCATCGGTTTAGAGTACCCGAAGGGGGCGCTGGGCTAGGCTTTTTGTGCTGCGCACACGGCGAGCGCTTGGGCCCCAGCGAGCGGGCGTGGCTACTTCCCACGCCCTAGAAACTCTTTAATGCTCCCGATGATCGCATCACGATCACGAATCTCGCTAGAAATCACGCGATCATCGCCGCCAAAGTGTTCGCGCAGATCCTTGATGAACTGCCCCGAGCCGTAAGGACTCTCCACTTGCCCGTAGGCAAACATGTTCGCGCGAGGGAGAATTTTTTGCTTGAGAATGTCGACGCAAAGCAGCGTGTCGTCCATGGACCAGTTGTCCCCATCAGAAAAATGGAAGGGGTAGATGTTCCACTCTTCGGGTGGATAGTGGTCATCAATAAGCTGCGCGCAGAGACGGTACGCGCTTGAGATCATGGTGCCGCCACTTTCGCGGGTGTGGAAAAATGTTTCGCGATCGACTTCGCGAGCAACGGCGTCGTGGATGATGAAGCGGCTCTCGAGGCCCCGGTATTGTTTTTGGAGCCACGTGTCTATCCAAAAGCTCTCCATGCGCACAATTTCTTTTTGCTCGTCGCCCATCGAGCCTGACACATCCATCATGTAGATAATGACGGCGTTGGCAACAGGCTCGGCTTGCGTTTTCCAGGCGCGATAACGCTTGTCGTCGGGAATCGGAACGATAACGGGCCGGTCCTTGACGTAGATGCCCATCGAAATCTGACGCTTCAACGCTTCGCGGTACGTGCGCTTGAAGTGGCGCAGCGATTCCGGACCGACACGACGAATCCCTGTGTAACGATCCTTCTCGTTGACGATTTTGCTTTTGCCCTTGTCGAGGATGTTGGGGAGCTCAAGCTCTTCGCCAAGGATGTCGGCTAATTCATCGAGCGTGACGTCGACTTCGAGGTTGTGCTCACCACCTCCTTGGCCTGCTTGCTTGCCATTGCCTTGCTGATCGCCGTCTTGCGGATCGCCGCCAACCGGATCACCGACGTCACCGTCCCCCTGCCCCGCTCCGCCTTTTTGTTTCTCGCCGAAGGTGAAATGAGGAATGTCGATGTGTGGGATCGGAATTGTAACCAGATCCTTTCCCTTTCGTCCGAGGAGCTCACCTTGCGAGATGTACTTGCGGAGATTTTGGCGAATCTTCCCGCGAACGATCTGCCGAAAGCGCGAGTGGTCCTGATCGACTTTTAGGGACATCCGCTTTAAGGATAGCTCTCTATTTCCTACTGAGGCTAGCGTTCACCAAGTTTCCGATACAACGACGTGTTGGCGAGCCAGAGGCAGATGAGCGCTTGGCTCGCCGCAAAAATGCGCAACCCAAGCGATCCGCCGTACCCAGCCACTTCCGCGGACAAGCCCAGCTGTACCAAAAAGGCCGCATTGCCGAGCGCGAGGCCTCCGACGAAACGTCTCGCCATCGGCAGGCTAAAAAACAAGGCCGTAAGCGCCACTGAAGGCAATGCGCTGGCGAGCGGAAGCCACTTGTGCACTCCGAGGCCGAGCGCCATGTCCCACTCGCCAAGCGGGCGTGCGAGCAAATCGAGTACCCACCTGTAGTGTCCGGTACGTGGGGCAATCCCCAGCAGAGGGAGCCATAAAAAGAGCCCGACCGCTCCAACAAACACACCCATCTTCATGGCGAAACCAGTTTCGAACGTTCCGCCCCTTTTTCGCGATCGACGACCGAGCCAAAGTGCGAGCAGTGCAAAAGCACCCATGCGAAGCCCAATGTGTTTCCAATACACGCCGCGAACGGCCGAGGCGCTTTCAACAATGCCGGCACCAAAGTGGTTCGGTTCACCTGCTGAACGCGCGGTGGTGCGCAGTCGCTCGATCACGGCGTCTGATTTTGTAACTCCCGATGACATCAATAACGCTGCAGCGCCGGCAACGTGAGGTGCCGCCATGCTCGTCCCGCTAAAGGTTCCAAAAATTTCGCATCGATCGCGCCCGCCGTTGCACACGGTCTGCTGCGTGACCGAAACGCCCGGGGCTGCAATGGCGATTTCGGGCCCACGCGAGGAGAACCACGCGAGGCGGTCGTTCGAGTCGGTGGCGCTTACTGCGACAACACCTTCGTACGCTGCAGGATAACCGACGCGACCCCCATTGTTTCCCGCAGCAGCCACAACCACCACACCACGCGACAGCGCATAGTGAACGGCGTTTTCGAGGATTCGACTTCGCGAAGAGCCCCCGAGACTGAGGTTGATTACATTCGCGCCATTTTTCGCGGCAAAGCGGATGCCTTCCGCAACGTCGCCAAGAGAACCCCAACCGCGCTTCGAGAGAACCTTAACCGGCATGAGCGATGCGCAATGGGCAAGGCCAGCGGCTCCCTTTCCATTGTGCGTTGTTTGCGCAATGGTGCCAGCGACGTGCGTGCCGTGTCCGTGGTCGTCGACCGCGTTCGGTGAGTTGTCGATGAAATTGTAGCCGGCAGTACAACGAGTACCTGCGAGGTCGGTGCCCTTCGAAAACGATCCGTGATCGAAACATGCAACACCTGTGTCGATGACGGCGACCGTAACGCCCTCACCGCAGGAATAGTTCCATGCGATCTCAGCACCCACTCGACCCAAGTGCCATTGCTTCGCCCTGTACAAAGGGTCGTTCGGAACGAAATAAGCAGAGAGCATGACGTTCGGCTCAACCGCCTCCACGCGAGGATCCTTCGAGAGATGAAAGATGATCGCGTCGCGCTCTGCGGGCGCCGCGTGGGCGAGTTCGTACACGTCCATGGAGCGACTGAGCGGACTGTTGGGTTCGAGCGTGATGTGTTCACGCGCGGCAATCTCGGCGATGTCTGCATCGGTCACGTCGTCGCGAAAATCAATGAGCAATTCGTCATTCGTCTCAAGCTCGTCTGTGCGAGAGACGAACAGTTCTGACGACTCGGATACGTTTGATGCGGGTGTCTGGTTCGCGTCCGGCTCGCTGCAAGCGGCAAGACCGAAAAGCACCCCTACCGCGAAACGTTGGACCGAAAAGCGCATTTGACCTCCAAGCGAGTGTAGCGAACCCATGGAAAGGGGGCCATGCTCCAGCTACAAGCTCTTACGACGAGCCCTTACGACGAGCCCTTACGACGAACTAGAGAGCGTTTCGATCTCTTGCAGTGACGGAACGGCTCTCGATGGACCGGTCAATCGCGCGTTACGCAAGATCGCCATCCCCTTCTTATGTCTGAGCGAACCCTGAGTGGCCCTACGGATACACGACATGCACTAAGCAAAATTTGTTGTTCAATGCCGACGTCGTCAAAACAGTTACGTCGGGAGTCGAGCCAAACCCGGACACTTCCGACTTTAGCGAAACGAGGCGACTATGCTCCAAAACGAAGTAGAGAGACCGACTTTGTGTCGCAATGATCTTGCGTAGGTAGTCACGTAGGGGCGGCCCGCTGGATACAAAAAGGGCGAGCTTGTTGCCCGCGTAGAAATTCTCACCCTTCCAATTCAATTGGTACGCAACGAGTGGCTCGTTCGAGGAAAAGCGCTGTTGATAGTACGTCTCGATGACTTCGCGTTGCCCCCAATGAGGAGCAAGTTTTACCAAGTAAACGTTGAGCGCCCACAACGCAAACATCATCGCAAACGCGACAAAGAGCTTCGTGACAAACGCCCTCCATCGTGCGACGGCGAGCAATAACGTAACGGTCGCAGCGACAATTGTTCCACCTGCCAACACCGGCTTGAAGTTGAGTTCTTCCGGCCATGTGCGGTGGTATTGGTAGGTGAAGAGCTGCAGCAGCCTTCCCTGCCCAATGGCGTCGCCATCGGTCACAAGATCAAATCCAACAGCCGTCGTTACAATACAACCAACCAGTGCGGCGGCGACCACGGAAGCGCGATCGCGAACTTGAGACACGTGTACGGCGCGATCGAGCCACACGCCAACGAGCATTGCCAGCGGGATCACCGCGGGAGCGATGTAGTGGTGAAACTTGGTAGACATCACTGAGAACAGCGTGAATCCAAGGACAAACCAGATACTCAAGGGCGCGATGGATACCTTGTCCGTTCGATCGAAAGAGCGCCCCCAACCGAGGAGCGCGGCGGGCACCAAGCCTGTCCAGGGGAAGCATGCGTATCCGAGCTGCCAAAGGTAGAAGCGAAAGCTCGTATCGTCGCCCTCGTTTGTGTCATGGAGATGTTGGAGCGTTCGACCGATCATGTGCCGTAACACGAGGTCGTCGAAGAAAAATCTTCCATGACGTGCATAGGTTGCGATGTACCAAGGCAGAACCATCGCCGCGGATAGCATCAAGCCTGCTATCCACTCGAACGAAAGCAAGAGTCGCCATTGACGAGTAACGGCGGCGTACACGACCAACGTGCCAACCGGCAGCACCAAGCCAACGGGGCCCTTTGCCATAGTCGCAAAGGCGGACAACATCCACACTCCCAAGATGGCAACCGATCGCGTGCGATTTTCGTTGCATACAAGTGCGACAACGAGCCCGATCGCGACAAGCCACAGAGCGGCCTGAAGTGCGGGTTGAAGCATCGCGTGTTGTGGCGCCTCCGAGAGGCAACGAAGTTGGCCGGCGATGCCGCAGTTTCCTCCGGAACCCGCTGAAAACACGTCGACGTGCGGACGAAATCCGTGCGGAGATGCGTGCAATTGAAGGTCAACGTTGCGCGAGAGAAGGTAGATCGCTTGTGGAAGGACCACAAACAGAACACCCGCCAAAACGAGGTGAACCACCGTGAATTGAAATGCGGATCGCCCCACGTGCACTTCGAGCGTGAACATCCGCTCCTCGCTTGAGGCCGAAAGCGCAATCAGCATGAGGCCGAGTACACCCGCCATACACATGACGAGGGGCACGTCAGTGATCGATTGATGCCCCAGAAACACCCACTCGGCCATCGTCATGAGCACGAGGGCGCTAAGGAATCCTGCGCGGTGACCAAATGCACGCGCGGCGCCTTTGTAGAAAAGATAGAGACCCACGACTTGAAGCAAAAAACCTGGGAATCGAATGGCCCATTCGGGCCGTGCGACGTGATTCCCAATGCCAACGAGCATGGCGCCTGGCTCCGCATGGACTCCAAAACAGGACATCGAGAGTGCTTGCAGCCACAGGTCGAGGACGGGCTTCGACGTGAACCATCCTTCGTGCGCCCACCATGTCGAAATCCAATCGTTGCGCGCGATTATTTCGCGAGCGACCTCGCCATAGTGAGCTTCCCACGGGTCGAGTAGACCAAAGCTACCAAGCGACGGAAGCGAAAGGAGCGTTTGCGCCGCGACGAGCCAGAAGCCGTGACGTCTCCACATCGGCCTTTCGTCGCCCACTGCCTTGTCACGGACGCGCGTGATGCAGACAAGCACTCCGAGCGCCAGCGCCGTAACTACACATGCCGCAACGCCTTTACTGAAGACGCCACCTACCACTAGCCGGAGCGCCGCGATGAATACAACGCACGAGGTAAAGGCAATGCCAAGCTCCGGAGCGAGCGCCCGAAATGTGGTCGAGTGAGAAGCTGCGGTTTGCGGAGAAAAGGTACTCGCAAAGACAATCGTCGAGCCCACGAGCGCGCCCACTCCGCCGAGCGCGAGAAAGAACCCAAGGCGAAAGCGAACATCTGCAGACATCACGCACAGGGCAATCAATCCGCCCAAAATACCGACCACCGCGCTGGCAATACGAACGCGCCTCATGGCCTCACCGTGACTGTGCCCGCAATCACGCGATGCTCGCCGTCATGCTCACCGCGGGAAACCGGGAGGCGAGAATCGTCCGAGCATGGAAGATTTCCAATACCCACGTAGAGGCGATAATTTCCGACCCGGAAGTGCATGGGCAACACCACCGCGTGGTCATCTGCAATGACATCGCCCTTCTGCCAAAGGCGAATCGGATAGCGAACCCATTCAGGTTCACGACGTTCGGATGAAAAACGGGTTGGGTTGTGCTCGATGTGCACGAATGTGCAGTGATTTCCCGTAACGGGCGCAAGGACGCGGTAGAAAACCCGCAATCGGTAATTCACTCCGGCGCGCACGCTCTCGGTCATGAGACCGCTGGAGTCGAACATGTCCCATCCAAGGGGTTCGATGGCGTTCCCGATGAGCGCATTCATCCGATGCGTGGGACTCGGTTCATCCGGAAGGACAATGCGGTCGATCGGATTT
>JAHFDX010000664.1 GCA_023248785.1 Myxococcales bacterium | reverse complement strand
GTCGGGATATCGATAGTGCTGACTATCAAGCATCGCGGAGCCAACGTGCTCGAGAAGTTCGCTCCCATTTGCGAATGTCGTGACCTCATATCCCCCCTTGGTGAGCGTGTGTGAAAACAGCGTTCGTAAATCCCGATCGTCGTCCGCCACAAAGACCCGCTTCGAGTGATATTTCCGCAGCGCGGAACGGTATGTTGTCTCCTGGAGCATGGGCGGTACTCACCGTTCGGTCCAAACGGAGCATCATCCATGCCAGATGGGGTGTTTCCGACTCCTTCGGGAAGGCTCAGGATGATTCATGGAGAAGTCACTGGATGAGTCGTGACGCTCGAGCGCAACGAACGTATTCGCGGGGCAAATTGCCACACTGAAGTTACAAGGGATGACTTGCCAGCGCTTCGGCGCACTCATAAGAATCAAGTATGCAGCCTACTCTCCCGCGGCTCTTGGTGGTCGATGACGATCCCAGTATGCGTGACCTACTGGGCGTTCGACTCTCCAAGGGGGGCTTTGAGCCAACCCTAAATGAGTCGGCAACGCAGGCGCTCCGTACACTCGACACAGAGCGTTTCGACGTAATCGTAACCGACGTGTGCATGAATGAGATGGATGGGATCGCCTTCTGCGAACGGGTTGCTTTGAACCAGCCCGACATTCCAGTCATCGTCATGACCGCACACTCAAGCATCGATACCGTGGTCGCCGCCTTGCGCGCCAAGGCATTCGACTTCTTGTCGAAACCACCGGATATGGATCACCTGTTTTCAACGCTACAGGCTGCTCTGCGCTATCGCACCGCAAGAACATCACTTGCGCGGCTATCGAGCTCATCGCTCGGACCGGACGCGAGTGATGGGATCATTGGATCGAGCCGCGCCATTGCAGACGTGCTCGAGCTCGTTGCGCGAGTCGCGCCGCTCGAGGCATCGGTTTTGATCGCCGGCGAGAGTGGAACGGGAAAGGAATTGATCGCACGCGCAATTCATAATGGCAGCCGGCGCAAAACGGGGCCTTTCGTCGGCACCAATTGCGCAGCCATTCCCGAGACGCTCCTCGAAGCGGAGTTGTTCGGATACGTTCGCGGTGCGTTCACCGGTGCACGTACCGATCGAAAAGGTCTGTTCGAACAAGCAAAAGGAGGCACGATCCTCCTCGACGAAATCGGCGAATTGCCGGTTCATCTGCAGCCCAAACTTCTACGTGCGTTGCAGGAGCGGGCCATACGCCCAATTGGATGTGACCGCGAAGTACCTATCGACGTGCGCGTCATCGCCGCATCAAACAAAGACCTCGGCGCACTTATGAAGTCGGGCCAATTTCGGGAAGACCTGTATTACCGAATCAACGTTATTGAACTCACGGTTCCGCCGCTTCGCGAACGCGAAGAAGACATTCTCCTCTGCGCAAAGCACTTTATCGATCTTTACGCCAAGACTGCGGAGCGTCCCATCATCGGCATGACTCCGGAAGCCGCCGATCGACTGCTGTCGTATTCGTGGCCGGGAAATGTTCGCGAACTTCAAAACACGATTGAGCGCGCGGTTGCATTTGCGCGCTACGAACGCATCACGGTCGACGATCTTCCCGAGCCCATCCGCAGATATCGCCCGTCAATGCAAACGCGTCATCCCGAACATGCCGACTTGCGGCCTCTCGAAGAGGTAGAACGAGCGCATATTGCGCGTGTTCTCGAGGCCACCGGTGGTAACAAGACGCTTGCGGCTCAGATTCTCGGCGTCGACCGTCGCACCCTCTACAGGAAGCAGGAGCGCACTCGAGACCACACATAAATCGACGTGAACATGTTGATTTATTCGGGTGTGGCAAATTTGTCGACGTGGCGTTCTGCCACACCCGATTGCTGACACTGATCCCGGCGATGAGAAGCAAGGAAGGCCACGTACGCGCGGCATGGAGCAAGGAACGCCACCCATGCGCGGCATGACGATTGCTGCTTTCCCATTGGTCCACCGCGTGCAGGAGAAGCCATGGAAGACGTCGATTCGACCCTATACAAAACTGAAGCAACAGAGGCGGCCGCCCTCCGAGTGCTTCTCGTTGAGGATGACACGTCGGACGCGGCTTTTTTTCGATCCATGCTCGGGCGTAGCAAGCTCAGATCGTTTCAGCTCAAGCACGCCCCCACGCTCTCTGAAGGTCTCTTGCTCCTTCGTAACAGTCCAAGCTTCGACATCGTTCTTCTCGACCTAGGACTACCGGACACAACCGAACTTGAAGGTGCCCGGAAGATTGCAGAGCTCGTTCCCGACATTCCGGTCATCGTCCTCACCGGCACAGACGACGACGAACTGGCTCTCCGTGCAGTCACACAGCACGTGCAGGATTACCTCGTGAAGTGGGAGTTCGATGAGGTGCTTCTCACGCGTGCGATTCGCTATGCGATTGAACGTCATCAGCTTCGTGTGCAACTCAAGAATGAAAAAGAGCGTGCTGAGTGCGCAAACCGCGCGAAGAGCGAATTCCTCGCTAATATGAGCCACGAAATTCGCACGCCGATGAACATTGTTCTCGGGATGGCCGAGCTCCTCCGCGCGGCGCCCTTGTCAGCGACCCAACGCGACCAGTTGACGCGTCTTCAGCGAGCGGGAGATCACTTAATGGATTTACTCGACAATGTTCTTGATTTGTCGCGCATCGAATCTGGGCGAATTGAAATCGAATCAACTGCGTTTGAAATTGACGATTTGCTCGGAACGATTGCCGAGATGATCCATCCGGT
>JAHFDX010000663.1 GCA_023248785.1 Myxococcales bacterium | reverse complement strand
GGTGGAGCTGCAATGTGGGTTGGGCAGGGGAAAGAACGCTCTCTTCAGATCGTTGAGGAGTTCCGCCTCGATCCAAACGTCAATCGCACATCGCTCGAGTCATTCAACACAAATACGTTTCTGTTTCGCACGGACGTGCTTGCGAGTCGGCCTCTCCCCGAGGAGTGGTGTGAGGTTGAAAAAACGCAGGGCGGCCAACGTGTGATTCAGTTTGAACGCTTGCTTCAAGAGGTGACGGCGGTTACGAACACCACCGCACTGGTGGTTCCGCGACACGGCACGGGCACGCGGTTCATTCCGTTCAAGACCGAAGCAGATATTGCTCACCTCGCCAAAGAAGCCATCGAACTGCTCCGAGTGCGCAAGGTGATTCGGTAGCTCCAAGGCCGCTGCACTCGAGGTACGCTAACCCGGATGAAACGTACCTTGCGCACGTTAGCTTGGTTCGCACCCACGCTGTTTACCCTTATTGTTGCATACAACGCAAGCGCGGCACCTTTTCCCACGCGTGCTGACCGTTTGCCTTCTCCCGGAAGAAGCGCTGCGAGCGAAGATACTGGTTACGCGCTTGTGCTGAATCCCGCCAACATTGCTCGGCTGCCGTCGTGGGAGGCGCGCGCGCAGATGTTTCGTTGCGGTAGCAGCATCACGTTGCCGAACTGCGGATGGGCGTTTGATCTCTCAACTCCCCTGTTTTTCGGTCTGTCCACGGGCCTACGCTTTGACTGGGTACAGCCTTCGTGGGGAGCATACGGCGAAGGGGCACCTGCTCCGTTTCGCGGCAACGATTATGCGTGGCTCACGTGGGCCCTTGGGTATCGTGATGGCGACAGCTTTTCGTTTGGAATAAGTCTTCAGCGCTCGTTTGCGGACTCCTCAGCGCTCGGTGGACTCTTCGGTATGTCCGCAGGCATGACGCTCCGTCCGTCGTCGCATTTTTCGTTTGCGGCGGTGGTCCATGACTTCAACAACCCGTCTGGTTCGCCTTACGCTTTCGGATTCGATCCGGTGCGCGATCGTACCTACACGCTTGCGGCGACGATGAGGCCGACGGGTCGACGTGCGTTCGAGGTGGGTGTCGACGTTCGCTATCTTGAAGGAACCCACGCATGGCTTCCGCGTGCGACAGCACAGCTTGATGTGGGTGGCTTTGGGCGCGTTCGTGGCGACATGGAGATGAATGCCATTACGACAGCTCATCGCGCGGTGATGGGCACCGTCGGACTCGAGGTCAATTTAGGAAAATCGAGCGTCACAGCGGGGCTGGGCACCGGTTCGGGTCTTGGACAATCGGACAGCTTGGTCGGTTATGGTGCAGTCACCATTGCGGGATATAGGTCACCTGGCGTCCGGCGCGGACGTCGTGCGGTTACAATCCGCCTCGAAAAAACGCCGGGGACGCGATCGCATGTGCGCCTTCTGCAAAGGCTCTGGCACATCGCCGAAGATCCGGAGATTGCCGCGGTCACGCTCGTGCTTCGTGCAGAACCAGCCACGTCTCTCGCGCACGCGGAGGAATTGGCAGATGCGTTGCGTGTGCTTCGCGCTTTTGGAAAAAAGAGCATTTGCAGTTTCGAAGACAACGGCGCACCGTCGCTTTACGTCTGCGCCAATGCCGATCGCGTTGTCGTTCAACCTGGCGGTGGCGTGAGGTATGCGGGGCTTAAGGCGCAGTATTTTTATCTCGCGTCGCTCCTGAAGAAGATTGGCGTGCGCGCAGAGTTCGTTCGCATCGGCGCACACAAGTCTGCGCCCGAGCAATTCATGAACGACAAGGCGAGCGACGTTGCAAGAGACGATCACCTCGATATGCTTCGAAATCGCGAGGCCGTGTTCGACAAGAATCTGGCGCAGGGCCGCCATCTCACGCTCGATCAAGTGCGTGATGCCGCGCGCAAAGGTCCGTTCATTGCGTCCGAAGCGCGTGAGGCAGGATACGTGGACGGTGTCGCTTTCGACGATGAGATTGAGCGCGTGACGCGCGAAGTCGTGGGTTACGAGATTCCCGTTCTCAAGGATGCACCCGAAATTCATGCACCCGATACAAACGGTCCGCGCGGCCGAGTTGCAGTTTTGTATATCGACGGTGACATCGTCGACGGCCGGTCACGCAAAATCCCGCTGCTTGGAGTAAAGACTGTTGGCTCGTATACGATCTCCGACACGATCAAGCATTTGTACGACGATCCGTTTGTGCGCGCAGTCGTCCTTCGAATCGAAAGCCCAGGCGGTTCGTCGCTCGCGTCCGATGTGATGTGGCGTGAGCTCCACCGACTCGGAAAGCGCAAGCCGCTCATCGTCTCGATGGGGAGCGTTGCTGCCAGCGGAGGGTATTACGTCGCCGCTGCTGGACAGCAAATCTTTGCGCTGCCTCTCACTGTGACGGGATCGATCGGTATCTTCTACGGAAAAGCGGACATCAGCGAGTTGCTCGGAAAAATTGGCGTTAACATCGAGACGTACAAGACTGCACCACGGGCCGATGCAGAATCGCTCTTCCGCTCCTTTACCGAAGAGGAGCGCGTCGAGCTAAGGCGCAAAGTCGGGCAATTTTACGACGTATTTCTTGATCGTGTAGCTACGGGGCGGCATTTGCCGAAACCCGATGTCGACCGTGTTGGGCAGGGGCACGTATGGACGGGGCAGCAAGCCCTCCAGCACAAGCTTGTCGATGAGCTCGGTGGAATGCGTCAGGCACTTGATGCAGCGCGCAAGGCAGCCTTTTTGCCGGATGATGCGCC
>JAHFDX010000662.1 GCA_023248785.1 Myxococcales bacterium | reverse complement strand
CGGTTTCGGCGATCTTGGGGTGCAAAAAATCCTTACCGAGTTCGTAACTGTCGCTCCCGGAAGGCGTCCCAAGCTCGTGAAAGTACACCTGCTGGTAGAAATCCAAGTCTTCTTTTGGTCGCTCGTTCGGGGCTGGGTAGCGCGTATAAAAGAAACCTGATGAGTTACGATTCCATGCCAAACTCCCGCCGGCAGTTCCACCGTGCGCGCGAGGCACTCGGTCTTTCATTCGTTCGTTCGTCTTGGTGTCGTAGACGTACACCGTGCCGCTTTCACTGCCCTTCTCCGAGAGCGACACACCGACGTAACGTCCATCGTGTGACGGGACGTACCAGTCAATCGTGGTCTGCCCTGAAGGGTCGAGCGCGTTCGGATCGACAAGAATACGCTCGCCTTCCGACGCAGCTCGATCGATCGTCGATTTCGCGACACGCGCCACGAACGCCAAGTCCGCATCGAACACGGGAGCCAGCACAAGCATGGCCTGACGCTTGGGCGGTTGCGACTTCAACATGAACCAACGATTGCCCGCAACATGGGTGCGCGAATACGAGGCCGTGCGATCGGCAAGCAGTGTGCGAACCCGGGCATGCATCGCTTCATAAAAATCGACGCGTGAGAACCATGCCTGCGCGTACGCGTTCTCTGCCTTCATCCACGCCACAACCTCGGGTGATTTGCCCTCTTCGAGCCAACGGTAGTCATCGGTCACGGCGACCCCGTGATATGTATCTGTGATCGATCGTTTTTCAGTCGTGGGTGGCGTCGAGTCCTCGGCGGAAACTGACGCGCTGGATGTCAAAGGCGGTGGCAAGTGTGCAGACTTCGCGAGAGGGGTCTGATTTGGCGCGCAGGCGCATAGAAAAAAAAGAACGGCTGCAGGGGAGGATCGACGCGCTATCACGCGTTCGTCCTTAGCAGTTTGAAAGCGAGTCCATCAGACCAATGCGTTCGTTCAACGCCCCCTCGATGGCGAGGGCGTTGAACTACACCTGATTTCCAGTGATCTGACTCGCTGTGGCGACTTCGTCGCGTGCAGCCATTCAATTGAATCGCTGCACGCGGCCCCTTGAGACGCGTTTATGGCGGCACTTTTTGCCCTGCCACCTTTGCACACACGATAGGCGCATGGCACTCCATACATCCTGCTCGAGAGAGCCGACCGGAGTGGAGGGAAAAATGGAAGGCGCGCATTTTTCGGGACGGCGTCCATCGACGCTCGTGCTCGGTGGACTCTTTTTGAGTGCGGCCGCCGTCGCGTGCAGCAGCGAGGCACCACCGGGCAATACGGCTGAGTCAGAAATGTCGAAGGGGGCTTCGGTGGAGACGTGCTCAGGCGAGTTCACATGGCTCCAGAAAGACGCGTACAAGAAGACCGCCGGACCGGACGTCGTACGGATGGCCGCCGCACACAACCACTTCGTTACGCGTGACATGCACGAGCGGAAGCCATGGGCAAACCCTCGAGGTTGCGAACACCTTCATGGAGAACCACGGCACAAAGCCAGGCACGGTCGACGCCCACGGAGAGGCCTTCCTGAAGAAAATGAAGGAGCTCACAATCACGGGCACGAAGAAAGACCTACTCGCTCTGGTTAACGCGTACCACGAGTGCGAGTGCGCTCCGGGAACAGACTTCATCAGCGTGGACGCGATGAAGAGCACCGTCGTCCAGGATATCATTGTACAAGCAGCCAACTACGCGACAGACCACCTCGACTGCATCAACCCGACGGACGTCAGTGACATTGCTCATTCAATGCAGACGGGCCAGATCGATGAGGCACTTGTCCTCTTAGCGGGATGCACGTGGAAAGACGGCGCGAGCTGGGACGATGGGCTGAATCAGGCGGTGATGCGCATCGCCAAGGACACCGGGCAAACGCTGAACAACTACCACGTATGCAACAACGACGCGGCACTACAGGCCAACCTCATTGCGAAGTTCCAACAAACAGGTGTCGTGTCTGCGTGCGATCGCGCAAGCGAGACCTGCAAGGGCCCCAAGTGGTTCTATTCACCGTAGCTTCGCCTATAGAGAGTGTATTCTATTGGCATCAAACGCAGCGCGGGTTCGTCTTCGGCTTCGATAGGACCGCCCTCGCCGCTCGCTTTGTAGCGATCGATCCGCATGCGAAGGTTGTTGGCACTTTCCGCTGCGCGCAAAGCCTCTTCCTCCGTGATGCGCTTGGCGGCCACAAGGTCGAAGAGTGAAGCATCGAACGTGCGGCATCCTTCGTAGGCGCTTTGAGCCATCGATTCCTTGATGAGATCGACCTCGCCTCGCTTGATGAGTTCTTTGATCCGCGGTGTGTCGAGCAAAATTTCAAGACACGCCGCGCGTCCTCCACCAATCGAGGCGACAAGCCGCTGCGCGATGATCCCGCGCAGGTTCAGGGACAGCTGAAGCAATATCTCGCGCTGCCTTTCTGGCGGGAAAAAATTGAGAACGCGCTCGATGGCTTGGTTCGCATTGTTTGAGTGCAGTGTTGCCAAGCAAAGATGGCCGGTCTCCGCAAACGTGATGGCCGCCTCCATGGTTTCCTCGTCGCGGACTTCACCAATGAGAATGACGTCGGGCGCCTGCCGCAACGCACTTTTCAGCGCATTGCCGAAGGACATCGTGTCCGTCCCTACCTCGCGTTGTGTCACGATGCACTTCTTGTGCTCATGAACGAATTCAATTGGGTCTTCTACAGTTACAATATGCCCGGTCTCAGTCTCATTACGGTGATTGATCATT
>JAHFDX010000067.1:8287-10777 GCA_023248785.1 Myxococcales bacterium | reverse complement strand
AGCAGCCGTTTACGTGCGCGGGTTTCTCGCGCAGCTTGCCAAGTGCCTCGAACTCGATCCCGAACAAGTGCAACGGACGTACATGCGTCGCTTGAAGGCCGAAGCCAAGGTCGCCTCGGAGGAGTGAGATTGAAGGCAGTCCCCAACCGTCTGTTCGGCGTGGGCGTCTTTGTGGTTGCCCTGATTCCGCGCTTGTATGTGGCGCGCAGGTGGGCGGGGCCGCCGGTGTGGGATGGCCACTACTACGACTTCGGGGCACGGCGCATCGCCGAAGGCTTCGGATACTCCGACGATCTCATCATTCGTGGAATCAAAGTGTGGCATCCGTGGTGCCACTACCCGGTCGGGTACAGTGCGCTTCTCGGCTTCTTTTATCGCCTCTTTGGCACAACCCCCGCGGTGGCTGCATGGGTAAACGCGACCGTTGGCGCTCTTCTCGCGGTTGTCGTGTGGGCGCTTGCAACACGCTGCCTCTCGCCGTGGCGCAGCACACTTGCGGCGGCGCTTGTCGCGATTCATCCCGGGCTAATTTTCTATTCCGCCCTCACGATGACCGAACCTCTTGCGGCCCTGGCAACGTTGTTTGCATTTTGGTTGGGCGTTGCCATCCAACCTCCGAAGGTCGGTCGAGTCGCTGCTGCGATCATGCTTGGCATCGCTGCACTCGTGCGCCCGCAAGCGCTTCTTTGTGCTCCGTTGCTCGCATTTATTCACAACGATCCGCCCGAATTTTCGGGACCAAGGCACGTGCTCGCGTTTGTTCGTCGCGCTGCATTGGCTTCTGTACTCGTGTTCATTCCCATCGTGCCGTGGACGGTTCGCAATTGCCGTGTGATGGATGCGTGCGCGCTCGTCAGCACGAACGGCGGTTGGAATCTCGCCATCGGCGCTTTCCCACGCGCAACCGGTCGCTTCGAAACGTTGCGTTCCTCAGATGGATGTCGCGAAGTAAGCGGTCAAGTGCAACAAGATCGATGCTGGTTCGCCTACGGCACCGAGCACATTAAAAAAGATCCGTTGCGATGGCTCGCGCTGATGCCAAAGAAGCTTCACTATACCTTTGATCACGAGGGATTCGCGGTTGGCTATCTCGCCGAGTCCAATCCCGCGGTGTGGCCGCCCGAAAGGCAGGCGCGCGTGCGACGTTGGATGGGCGCCTATCATTTGGCCATCTTGGTGTTGGGTGGGCTTGCGATGATCGCGCGTCCAACCTTTGGGAAGGGTGCGTGGCTGCGCGGGCTTCTCTTTCCGGTACTCGCGGGACTTATTGTGTGGTCGGCACAGCTTCTGGAGCCGGTGTTTTGGCCTTTCGCCATCGCCGCGGGCATCTTGCCTTTCTTCCCTTCGCGGGGAGCCCCTGCAAATTCTCCCGTATTCCGACTTTGTGCCGGCCTGCTTCTATCGACCGTGGCAACCCATGCCATTTTTTTCGGCGAGGATCGGTACCACATGGTCGTCTCACCGGCACTCTGCCTCCTTGCGGCTGCAGCGCTGCGCCCTTCCCGCCCACGTTCGGATGACAGCCCAGAACATGGCACTTTGAGGGGTTTGGTGTAGGGTGAGCCTGTCGATGAGCGATCCCCCGTCCACTCGCACTCCGACCCTCAAGATGCGCTTCGTAGCCGACGAAACGAGCTCGTCACACGTTGCCGAACGGCGCGACTCCGTTCCGTCGGTTCGGACCACGTCCGGTGAGCCTGCGGCCGCGTTTGCCTCCGAGCATGACGTCGCGGTCTCGTCGGTAGAAACCGTCGTCGATCAGCCAACGGTTATTGTCCCCGATCCTCGTCGCGAACCAACGCGACGAGTGATGCGTGTGGAATCTGTGCCGCCGATGGCCGGGAGCATTCGAGCCACATCCTCGAACGGAGTACGAACGCGATTTCTTTGGGTCGCAGCGGCGGCTGTTTCGCTTGGTCTTGGTTCATTTGCAACCGCGCGTGTACTATTTGGTGAGGCATCGCGATCGTCAAAGGCGTCACCCGCCGCGGAATCCAATGCAGCGCGAGCCGCTCCCGTAGCAAATCAAGAAGTGCAAGGGACAGCGACTCCGAGCGAGGCCCCTTCGGCTGTCACGGCTGTCACGCCCGTTACGGCAGCACCTTCAATTTCTGCATCGGCATCACCCGTTCCATCGGCGACCACATCCACGCGCGCCAAACCCCGTACGAAGACTCAAGTCCCCGTGGATCCAGACTTTCAACTATTGAAATAGGCGCACCACATGCGGTTTCGATCGTTCGAAGTACCATTTTGCATCGCTCTTTTCTCGGCCCCGACTTTGGCGCACGCTGAACCGCTTAAGCAGGCACAAGCGCGCTACGAAGAGGGCCGTAACTTTGCCAGAAATGGCGATTGGGAAAGCGCGCGCCAGTCGTTTGTGCAGGCTCACGTCCTTGACCCGAAAAGCTCGACGTTCCTCTGGAATCTCGCAGTGAGTGAGATGAAATCGAAGCACCCATTGCCGGCTCTCAAGCACTTTCGGTAATA
>JAHFDX010000067.1:4950-8277 GCA_023248785.1 Myxococcales bacterium | reverse complement strand
GCCGGAAGGCCCTTGGCTACGTTGCCGATCTTTTGGTTATGACTGCGCGCGTTTCCATTGGGGGCGCCGATCGGACCCGCGTCTTGGTTGATGGCATTGAGGTTGGAGCGCTTCCTTTTTCGGAAGCGGTCGACATGCTTCCGGGCCGACACCAAATTGTGGGTGTCGCGATGAATGGCGAGAAGAAGGAAATCGAAGTGGATCCCGCCGCGGGGCAGCTTGTCACGATCGACATAGGCCAACCGCATCCCTCGCATGCAATCGTCGTTACGCACAATGATGTGGGCCGGAAAAAGTTCAACCACGACAACGCGCCTGCACGTAAGTCGAAAGCGACTGGCCCACCGGCGATCACCTGGATGATGGCAGGCGCAGCACTCGCTGCGACGGGCATTGGGTTCGCGTTTGTGGTGGATGCAAATGCGAAGGCCGATCAAGCAAACTCGATTCGCACTAGCAATCAACCGGGATTTTGCAACGATCGTTCGAACCCGACGTGCGTTCAATTGCAGTCGGCGAACGACGGCGCCACCACGAGTTCGGCCATATCGACGGGCCTTTTCATTAGCGCAGGCGCGCTTGCGGCAGGCGCCGTTGTGACATGGTTCGTGTGGCCGCGCGATCGCTCCTTCCGCGTGACTCCAGCTGTAACGCACGAGACCGTGGGTGCGCGCGTGTCGTTGCCGTTTTGATGAATGCGGCTATGACGGTCCGATGAATTTGCAAGCCATGTCGGTGGTGGGCGCCTTTGCATGGTCGATCCCGTGGCTGATTCTGAACGCAGTTCAAATCATCCTGGCGGTTACGGTCGTCCGTCGCCGCGATGGCGCGGCCATGGGGCTGCTTTGCGCGGGCGCGATGCTTACGATCGTGAACGTATTTGTCTCCCTCGCGTGGACAGCTGCATTTCCCATCGTTGCGCGTGACATGCGTCATAGCAGCGTCGGAAGCATCGGCATGCTGGCGACGTTGATGGGCGCCGTTCGTGCCTTGTTCGGTGTTGCCGGTGGCGCATGCGGGCTCGTTGCGATCTACCGCCTTGCGCGCGCGCCCGGCGAGCCGTCGAAGTAGCGCGGCCGGTGCAGCTAAAGATGGATAGACTGCGATAACTTGTGGTTTCTCGCGTTCGCGATCATGGTCCATGTCGAGGTCCAATTGACCGAGACACCGGTACAGTCCAGGTACATAGGTAACAAAACAGTCCAGGCACATGGGTGACATTCAACGAGAGCGGGTCAGACACCATCGCTCCGCACCTTGTGTGGCGCTGGCGTGCGCCGACAGCGTGCGGTTGAGTGGATGGCTACGGCCACGTTGGTGGCGACTGTTCGTACGCTGATCAACGTGGCAGCTGGCGCATGCGCGCTCGTTGGGATCTACCGCCTTGCGCGCGCGCAAGGCGAGCCGTCGCTGATAGCTTGAGCTCTTGAGAGGCTTGAGAGGGGGCCCTTCGGCCTTTGGCCTCAGGATGACCTATGACAAATGAGAGTCACCGCGTGTAGCGAATTGGCAACGCTTTGTTTCCGCCGGTCGCGAACTTTTGCTTGTAGATGACGGCGGAAGCACACGAAATCGCGTCTGGGCCGATGGTTGGCTCAAAGCGCGCGGCTTGCACCGAACCATCCGGGGCCACACGCAAGTGAAGCGTGGTGTCGACCGTGACGCGCACCTCATTTTGTTGATCCGGGCCGAGAAGCGACGCGAGGCACTGCTGCACGCCCACCGTAATGGCAGCCACCGGATCGACCGTCGCGGGTTCCTTGGGAGGCACGGGTGGTGTTGGGTTTTCACGGGGTGGCGAGTCGGTGGTTGGATCCGTTGGTTCGTCGTCGTGCGCAGCAAGCGGACCTGTCGTTTTCACGCGCGGCGACGTCGCTGCGCCATTGACCGCAACGGCGGGTCGCTCAGCCACAGTCGCGACGTTTTCTCCGAAGCGATGAAGCGCAAGTGGCATGCGAACATGCGCTGGCGCGCGATCGAGCCGCAACGTTTCGCGAACGTAATCTGCCGAAAACTCAGCATGCACGGGCGCTATCAGTACCTCACGTGCTTCGTCGCCACCTGCCTCGTTGCGGAGGCCGAGCGAAATGACACCCTCGGTAAGATCGACGGTCACAAAATTGCCCGAACGAGCTACGCGCAAGTGCGTTCCATGAACCGCCACCCGCGCACGCCCCACATCAATGGCAAATGCATCACCCGACTCAACGTGTTGCACCTGCGCCTCAATCGCACCTGATTCAAGAGCGAAGACGAGCGTTGGAAGCGAGCCAGTCACCGAAGCACGCGTACCCGCTTCGACGTGATACGCGATGCCGCTGGGCTCTGCGCGTTCGAAGATGGCGCTTGCGCTCGTTGTGTTGAGAGTTTGGTTCTGTCGCAACAACGCACCGACCGTTTGTGGAACGCGATCAAACGCCACGTCGCCGTTTCCTTCGATGCCCCGCAGCGTGCCCACGGTTGGGCCCACGGTTGTGCTCAGAGCGACGACGCTCGGTCGCGTACTCGCCGGAGTACTCGGTGCGCCCATCGAACCGGGCTTCCACGCAAACACAACTACCGCCGCTGCCGCAGCGAGCGCTATGGCGGAGGAACCCCAAACTGCACGCTGACGGCGTTGGTATGCGGCGCGCGACTTTTCGGCAGCGACACGCTGGAACAATCGCTCGGAGGCCTGGCTCCAATCGAGATCGCGGCCCGGCGTGTACTGCCCCTTTGCGCGCTTAACCCAATCATCGTATGAGCTCATCGTTTCTCTCCCGCAGACATTCGCGCAACTTCGCGAGCCTCTGCCAGCGCGGGTTCTTCGACGAGCATCTCTTCGATCTCGCGCCGCGCATAAAACAGACGTGTTCGAACCGTCAACACTGGACACCCCAGCATTTCGGCGATCTCGTTCGCACTGTGCCCTTCAAGTTCGTGAAGCACAAAGACGTCGCGCTTCTTGTCTCCAAGTCGATCCAAAATCCGTGAGAAAGCTGCCGCTTGCTGGCCTCGTTGAGCCAGCTCGTCCGGGTGGTCTGTTTCTGCCGCGCGCTCGAACGCGAGTTCCTCATCGCCCTTTCCAGTAAACACCGGTCGGCTGCGCTGTGCACGTCGCCACATGAGCACGACGTTGACGGTGACGCGATGGAGCCACGTGGTGAAGCGAGCTTCTGCTCGAAAGTCGCGAAGGCTACGAAAGACTTGAAAGAACACTTCCTGAGTAAGGTCTTCGACGTCAGCATTCCGTCCCACCATGCGAAAGGCGAGGCGAGCAACGTCATCGCGGTGGTTTTCGTAGATGGTTTGGAACGCCGCGGTGCTCCCCTCGGCTGCGCGAAGTAA
>JAHFDX010000067.1:0-4940 GCA_023248785.1 Myxococcales bacterium | reverse complement strand
GGTCGGCGCCGTGGCAGGTGCAACGATAGTGGACACTATTGCAGTTCGGTGCACCAGACACGCCGTGCGTTCATGCCGCTGGAGACGTAGCGTACCTCTAGCGGGTAGCGGGCTAGGAACTAGGGGGGCTAGGAACGAGCCGTTCGACCCGTTCGGTAGAACAGGCTGCGGATGTCCGTCGCGAGGAGTAACCCCACGCTAGCCAATGCGACGATCAACATGAACATACGTTCGCCTGTTTCTTTGAACAGGGCCAAGCTTGCAGCTTCGTGAGGTGAATGATTGCTAGGTGCCTCTAAGGCCATCTGCGGTCAGTACCGACATCATGTAGGCATTTGACCGAAGTTGACGGCATCCACGGACGTGTCACAACCCGCTCGGTATGAGCGTGGACATCCCGGTTATTTCCTCGGACGCCTTTCTCAAGACAGACGGGCGAAATGGGCAGGAGGACTGCGAGGCAGTGGCGCAGGGCTTGGAGCGCACAGGCCTTGTTGTGGTCCGCGACCCAAGATTGCCCGCGGATGTTCCAGGTCGTTTTTTGGACTTGATGACGCGCTATTTTGGGCAGTCCGAGGATTTGAAACGCGAGGACATGCGCGCAGAGATTGGATACCAAGTGGGTTGGACTCCCTCATTCATCGAGCGCCCAAAGCCGCGGCCCGAAGTGCAGAGCAAGTTGCGGATCGAACACAAGCCGCACCGAACGGTGGGTTCGGACCCAAAGGAACGTTTCTTCGCGTCGCTTGGAAAACGTCCTTCGCAAACGAAGTTCGGTTGGCTGAACGCGAATCCCGTGATGCCTCGAGCGTTTCCTGAGTGGGCCGACATCACGGGGGAGTGGAGCCGTTCCATGCTGTCGGCCGTGCACACTCTGTTGGAGATGGCGGCAGTTGGATTTGGCGAGCGAGCGGATTTGTTTACGTCGCTCTTGGAGTACGGTCCGCATTTGCTCGCACCGACCGGGAGCGATTTGTCAAAGTACGGTGCACCGGGAACTGTGCTTGCGGGTTTTCATGACGATCTCAACCTCGTGACCGCGCACACCCAATCGAACTATCCGGGTCTTAGAGCATGGACGCGCAGCGGCGAGAGCTTCTTTGCGAAGGTTCCGCCGGGGTGCATCCTGTTTCAAGCGGGACAACAGCTTGAATATGTAACTGGTGGAGTTGTACTTTGCGGGCTTCACGAAGTGGTGGCCGTCGATACGGCTTTACCCAAGATTCGTGCGGAACTGGCGGAGGGGCGTGTTCCTTGGCGCATCTCGTCCACCCTATTCGCTACCACTTCATCCGACGCCACGCTCAAGCCGCTTGGATCATTCGCCACGGACGAAGCCTTGCAGGCGTACCCCGACATACTTGCGGGCGATCAGGTGGCAAAAGAGCTCAAAACGATCGAACTCGTGCGCGATTGAGGTCGTTGATTATTTCCGCAAGCGAATTCCAGAGCATATGAAAAGCGCGACCGAGGGCGTGTTCGAATTCACAACGGACATCGCGAAAAAGTAACGCGTGCGTTCATTGCCTGCGCGAGCCTAGACAGTAGACGCTGGCGAGTAGTTGCAGAGGGACAGTTGAGGGGAGTAGTCTCGCCAGCGCCCGTTTCCCCACATTGCAGCCACGATGCCAAGGTGGCCTCATGCGTGCCGGGACAACGATTTGCGTGTGAAAGATGTCGTCAGATGCCTACGGCGAGCGCTTGACGCGAATCTCGACATGTCGAAGCGGGCATGTCAGATGCTGCTTCGGCATGTCGAGTCGAACTTGCCTTCACGTCCCATTTGGCTAGCTTGTGACCCCTGCTCGGGCGTCGTCTAATGGCAGGACGGTGGGTTTTGGCTCCACTAATCAAGGTTCGAATCCTTGCGCCCGAACCGGTATTTCAAGCGAATTTAAGGGTTCCCGAACATCCGACGACGAACGTCTGCGAGACTCGCACTGTTATTGAAACGAACGCGATCGTGGGTTGTCTCGATGCCGAGCTTCACCCACAGGGCGTCCAGATCGGTATCGACGCGCCCGCGACTCATTCGGGCATAGAGTTCTCTCATTACGCGAGTTCCCGTCCATTGATCGCCCACTTCGATGACGCGGTCGATGGTCCACGGCTCCGCAAGACTGCCTCCTTGGGCGTGAATGGCCCGGAGCACGTCGATAATGGATCGCGCATGCATCGTCCGTGTACGTAGTTCAATGTCGGCAAGAAGAAAGAAGAGGGCGCCGCCCCAGTAGATGCGCCCTGTGCGCGTAGACCCAGTAAGGCCCCACTCGTTCTTTCGGGGCAGTCCCTCGGGGAAATGTTGCACGAGGCGGGTCCAAAATTCGTTGTTGCTCAGCTCCCCACTTTGCGTGCGAGCCACCGCCTCTGTGTAGGTCGCGAGCCCCTCCGCAAACCACTGGTCGTCGCGACGTAGATACGGCAGCGCGAGGTGCATCAGTTCGTGCGTAAGTACTCCGCGAGACAACTGCTGTTGGTGGGTGTGAGGCCCCATCGACACGAGAATCGCTGAGCCACCGCCGCCGCTCGTTCGAGCCCGCACATCGTCTAACCACGAACTCGTCACGACGATCAAACTCTCGTTGACAGGAAAGAACCCAAGGTACTGCGTGACGATTTCGGCAGCGCGCCGAATGGCTGAAACGATCGTTTCATCGCTACAACCGAGACCGTTTGCGGCAAGAGCGACAGTGAGCGTCGAGTTGCTAACCCGCACGCGATACAGTCGCATCATGCCAAATGCCGTGTACGGCCCGTCCTCCATCTCAGACGCCGCCGCCCCGTAAACATCGCGCGAAATCGACGTAACGCCGGTTACGAATCTCACGTCGCTCGGAGCCTGCGACGCATCGACGCGAAAACGATACCGCCTAGATGCAGACGACGCGGGATGCACAAGCCACGCGGAGGCCGATCCGATGACGATATTGTCGATCGACAACAAACGGTCGCCATCCTGGATCGCACGCGCAGCCTCGGCGAGGCGGAAGCGATATCGAATACGGCAGCCTCGCGCGCACATGTTCGCATTCCATCCACCCTCTCCTCGAGCGAGTGGTGCAAACGCCGCACTCTCCCATGGCGATGTTGATGGTGCCGCTTCGAGTTCGTCAGCAAAAGGGGCCGCGCCATCGTCGAGCTTTAGCAGCGTTGCACCGGGCGGAAGTTCCCCTTGGATCGAGAGCGTCGTTCCCGACGAATCAACACGAACGAAATAGTCGAGCGTGCCGATTGCCGATGCCATTCGTTTAACATCGAGAACCACGGGCGGTTTGTGACACGCGGAAAGAGTGACGGCAGCGCAACAGCCCCGAAGACTCAATGTGAAGTAGGCTGCCACCGCGCGCGGGCTCAAGCTTCTAGTTCTCGTCCATACCCAACATCTGGCGGATCGTAGCGGCGAGATCGGGGTTGCTCGTCGATCGCGCAAGGATGTGGCGCAAGATAGTCTCGGCGTTTCCCTCGGCCTCGTTCAGGTGATCTTGAAGGACCTCCACGAGTGCCAGGTCCGCGTCAGGCAGCGTTTTGTTGGCCGTCACAAGCGCGGCCACGTTCGCCCATTCGTCCAGGGCCACCGTGTGTTTTCGCAGGGCCCGCCATGCGGTCGACGCCACGATGGGACTCGGGTCTTGAGCGAGCGTCACAAGGACAGCGCGCGCCGTCGGAGTATCCATGTACCGCATCGAGAAAGCGACCTGGCTTCGAATGCCGACATCGTTGTTCTGTGCATAGGATGCGATCACTCCGATGTCCTCCGGCATCGCTGCATTGCCAAGAGCGCTAAGGAGCGCGACGTGTTGATCGGACGTCTTTGCTTGCGCCAGATCCGCGCGGATGCGCTCGCGAAATTGCGCCGCGAGGTCTTTCTCCCCAGTCTTGAAT
Organism: Myxococcales bacterium; assembly: GCA_023248785.1. Lineage (GTDB taxonomy): Bacteria > Myxococcota_A > Polyangia > Polyangiales > Polyangiaceae > JAHFDX01. The sequence continues at coordinate 1,058 of JAHFDX010000067.1, read as the reverse complement.
AAATTCCTTGCAACGCCTCCGAGTGTGACCGCAGTCGGTTCGCGAATCGCTTCGTTGTTTGCCTTGTGGGCGTCTTCATAGATCGAGAGAAGAAGCTGTGCGGTTTCGCGGGTGGGACGCCGAATGAACATGAACCGCTGCACATAGATTCCAAAGGAGTCCCCCTCGCGCGCAATGGGCGAGGTGATCGCTTGCCGAAACGCCTGTTGCGCCGAAGCATCGCCCGCGACGGTGAGGATGTCCAAAATCAATTCTCGACTTCGTACCTTGGTCGTTGGTTCACGGAACAAGCGTGAAAACGAAGTCAGTTTCTCAGGGTTCAACCTCAAATACGCGGCCGTATGAGGGACAAACCCGTCAGGGACGGCCGAGCCGATTCCATACCCTCGAATGGTCGGCACGATCGTTTCGGGTTTCACGCGCTCGGCGTACTGACGGTCGTATTCTTTGAGGTCGAGCTGCGTCTCCTCGGCCTTTGAATCAGAGAGCGCGGAGAGCTGTACGTCCGCCGTATTAAAGGAAGTCACCTCTCGACGTTCGAGTGAGAAGGTCGAGCGAATGTCGAAGGGCTGCTCTGACGTCTTGCCTTTGAGATCTTCGGAGTCATCGATCGACTGGAGGGCGCCCGCACTGTCGAAGAGAATTGTTCCCTTGCTCGCGAGTTTCTGCGCACTCGGTGCAGAACTGATTTCGCTTGTCTTCGGCAACATCGTCACGTCGGAATACGCAAGCCGCGTTCGAAGAAGTTTGTTCGGCTCGTGCGACGAGCGTCGGTAGCGCACCTGCGCGGTGCCAGTTGGAGTCGACTCCATCGTATCCCACGTTGCAGGCGAACCTGCACCTTCGGGAAGCGAGACCTGCATCGCTTGCACGATGCGACGAAGGACTTCACGAATCTCGGGTGGCGTCGTGGGGCGGAAGGCAATTGATTGAACGATGCCGCGCGAGTCGACGCGCACAAGCGCTTCGTGACCTTCGAGGTGATGGGAGGGCGGCGCTTCCTTCTTCGGCTCGTTGTCGGTCGCCTGACCGCCAATCTTGATTGCATGCTTCTTTAC
>JAHFDX010000066.1 GCA_023248785.1 Myxococcales bacterium | reverse complement strand
ACGGGGTCCCTAAAGTTCCCATCGGCGAGGGCCGTTAAGTATGAATGTGTAGGGCGGCGTACGCCCTGAACCACGCGATGGGGAAGATTATGAAACGACACGCATTAATGCTCGGCATTGCCATGACGCTTGGCACCCCCCGAGGGGCAAACGCAAGCCGATGCAACCAAGTTGCTGACGATGATTACAGTTTGCTCGTGCTTGGGTCGGTCGAAACTGCACGTGAGTCCGTGCGTGCGAGCGTCTGCCCGGTCGCCTGGGACGCAAAAAAGCAGGTGTGGCACGGCTCATCTGCCGCCATAAAGCAGTGTCTCCACGGACAGATTCAGCGGACCGTGAACGGCAAACCTCGGACCTCGATTGCCGACCTCGATCCGGACCCCCGATCGGCGCACTTCGTGTTTCCCATTGTGATGAGCGGGAACCAAAGTGAATGGTGGAGCTTTGCAAAGCTCGTCCACGTCGAGACTCCAAAGGAGTTGTCGATCAGGACGACAAGCACGGCGATCGCGGCCACGAGTGCGCTGGGTATGTTAGTAACAGAGTTTGTTACAAAAGACGCATAGCTCGCGGCCATCGACGCGCTCAACATATATTACCAGTCAACACTTCCAGCGGGTCGCGCGGCTTGGGAGGCAGCCCACACTGCGAAGGCAGCACTCGACGCCCATGATCTCGAGCGGTGGAAACAAATGCGTCCCATCTTTCGCGCGCTCTATGAACGTGGAGAAATGAGTCTTGAGCGCGCCTTGAGGCTGGGAACCAGAGCGTTGCAGGCCGAGCGCGCCCCCTTGTTCAGAGCGGCGCGTTCTGCAGACAAGGTGCTCGCAGCAGCGGAGAGTGAAACCGCTCTTGCGTCGGGGTCCTTCGAATTTGCAACAGGTGGCCTGCGCGCTTTGGGCTCGAGCGTGTGGCCCATCCTTGCGACCGAGCTGATTCTCTGGGGCGCAACCTACGCACTCGACCATAGCTGCGAAGGCAAGTGGTTCGACGAACGGAAGAAGCTCCTCACCGAAAATTATCCACGTGGAGGGGCGGTCAGCTACAGCTTTCGGGTGAATACCGGCCCAAAGGCCGTCGACAATTTTATCGAGCAAGTTGTCCTTGCGCGCCTGGGATCGGACGACACGCCACTAAAATTCTTCCCGCTGATGCAAGACCGTAGACCCCTGGTGTTCGACGAGACCCTCCCGAAGGCGAAATAGCGATCTTGAACGAGGTTTGAAAGAGCCTCCGTCACGGCGCAAATACCCTCGTTAGTCGCCCGTACTCCGACCGAGTACGTAGCCGACAAAAAACGGGCCCATTTTTTCAATGAACTCGCTCGTCTGCCTCGTCTTGCGCATGGCTTGCACAAGATGGGACAACGGATGCAAATCCTTACCCACGAGGCCAATCACAAACTCGTTGTCGCACGCATCGATGCCGTGGCACGCGAGGCGAATGTCGGTCGCGAGCTCCGCCTGACCGTACGCAATTCCAAGCGCTGCGTGCTCGCGTAAAATGTGACTCTGATCGATCGGTTCTAGCTTTGCAAACGCGCCCTTGCGGCGAAGCGGATACCAAACATGCCAACGATACGTTTCGTTGGTTACGTTTTCGATGGGGCGGCGAAGCAGTGACCACTCGAGCTCGGGCTCGTGGCCCGTTGCGTACGAGCGCCCGAGCATGGCGAAGTCGGACCGTGGTTCGACGACAGAAAGTGGTGACTCTGCGAACAATGGACGAACCGTAGTGATAAAGTGCGCGGGATCCTCGCTCCACGTAAGAAGTCCCACGCTTTTCGGATCGACGGTATCTGCGTACACGACGCCCGCAATGGACTTGCGCTCCAAGAGCTTCACGACGTCTGCGCCGACTGCGTCCGCAGAGCCGTCTGACGCAGGTACGCGAAACACAAGCAGCTGCATGAAGAGTCGGCGATTGATCGACTGCTTCACGCCGTCTTTCTTGCTGCCGTACTCATGGACGTCGATTGCGGGAAGGCCCTTGGCCTGCACAGCCGGTGCCTCTGCATCACTCATGGTTCGTTCGTAGCATGCTTTGAATGACGAAGGCGGGCCTCGTCCTCCGCTCGTTCTCTGAGGCGTCAGGCTCTACTTCAACCCCGTCCAGACCTCGTCCCCGTTGGCCCAATACACGCGCTTGTCATCGACCACGAGTGTGTTTGCAATTCCGCTAATCGGGTACATGGACACGGGCTTGCCTCCTTCGTGCGCTACCTTGCGAATGTTGAACGAGCCACCCCAGAATACTGATTCGCCGTCCGCCGCGATTGCACCAATACCGGACTCAAGGGAACTGAGCACCGTGCGATTCTGGCCGTCTATGTCGATCGCAGAAACGTTGCCGGCGAATTCCATCCAGTAGAGGCGCCCGCCATGGATCGCAAGTCCGTCCGGATAGGGCAGTCCGGTCACGAGCGTCGTAACGACACCGCCGTTCTTCGAAACGCGCATCACAGCCCCATCCTTGTTTGGTGCCGATGCGTCGATCCCGCCGTCCACAGAGGACGTTCCATGATTGAGCCAATACACGTTGGTGTCGTCGAGAACGATGCTGAGCGGGTGCGCGAGACCAGACGCCAAAACGATCGCGTCCCCCGATCCTGACTTCGGCTGTTTCTTCACCGTCCCGCCGTCGTACTCCGTGACGTAGATCCAAGTCTCGTCCAAGGCGATCGATGAGGGACCGGAAAGGGTGCCAAACATACTCGCGCTAGCGCCTAGGACCCATTCGCCATTTGACTCGAGCGTGAGCTTTACGAGCTTTCCGTATTCGTACGAGGTTCCAAAAATTGTCGAACCATCGACGGCGAGACCGCATCGCGCATCGTTGGCGATCGGCGTCTGGAAGCGTGAAATCTGAAGCTCACCGCCGGCCTTTGGCGCGCCGACGATAAGACCGTTCGAGTTTTGCCAATACACGTGATCGCGATCTGTAGTCATGCAGCGCGCCGATTGCGCATTCGCGAGCGTGGTCGGGTTCGTAGTTGCAGCGTCGCCCGGATCGCCAGATGTGCTCGAGTCGGGTGTGGCGGATGCGGGGCATACGGTACCGGGGGCGACGCAGATATTTTTCTGGTCGCAGCATGTCCAGCCCGCTGCGCAAGGGCACGGGCGATTCTCCAAAGCGACGCTCGCACCACATGCGGGGACACATGCCAAGGCCGCCACGATTAAAGCAAGGATGCGAAAGGAGGTTCTGTTCATCATGTCCCTCCAACGAACCAGAGGAGCGGAATGGACAAATCGCTCAGAACGAACCGACATAGCCAACCTGGCCGCCACCTGGCGACAGCGAGACCTGCACGTTTTTCGGTGCGGACGGCCAAAGGAGGAAAACGAGCCCCGTGCCTGCTGCCGCTCCTCCCACCACGAACGAGACGATGCCCGCGGTGTTCAATCCCGAGATCCGGGTGTTTCGTGCGACTGCATCGGCCTGAGACTCGTTGGCCGGACTATCGGACGCCGCGTTGGCCGAAAGGGAAAAATACGCCCCTGCGCCAAAACCGACAGCTCCGACGCCGAGTGCGGCCAGGCCAAGCGTTTTACGAAGCTTCGCCTTGGACGAACGGCGCACGTCATCGCCGTCGGGTGGTGGTGCGGAGGGAGGCGGTGGTTCGCGATAGGAGGCAACCGCCGCATTGTCGAAAGGAAGGGAAAACACAAGGCTGAATGACTCGTGGGCAGCGCCTCGTGTCCGGGTTCGAATCTCGCGCTCGGCGAGATCTGCGAGCGCGAGCACTTGGGGGCCTGGCGAGACGAGGTATTCGCGGTCATCGTTGGCCGTGCGGAGGTAGATCGGAATCGTGGGTCCTGGTCGTACTAATGACAGGGTCTGCCCAGGAGCATTGTGAACATCCGCGACGCGCACACCTCGCGCGTCTTCGAGAATGTAATGCCCGGCGTGCTTGCCCTCGATGACGAGACGACGTTGAAGTCCATTTCGAATGTCGAGAAGCGTGTCCGATCCCTGTGGCGCACGCGCGTAAACGTCTGGTCGGTACTTCTCGTTAGGCACCGCGGCGTTCGCTCGAGCGACGAAGGCGGCGATCTCGCGATAGCTCACCGCACCGTCGCCGTTCGCATCGGCGGCTCCGTACAAACCGGATCGAACCTCATGGCTGAAAACGCCCCCTTGAAATGCATCCCATTCGTGGCTCTCACGCGCCGAGGATGTTGAGAGAAGGACGCCCACACGGGTGTCCTCAGTCAACGCGCTTGCACGGAAGCCTTCGAGTGCCCGTCGCTCTCCACCAGGTCCGCGACTGTAAGCGAGGAAATAGGAGGCGCACGCATCCACGATGACATGCACGCGTGTTGCGGGAATGCGTTTGACGATCTGGGCAAGTTCAGCTCCCGTGATGCGCGTATCTTCAAGCGTGATGTAGCCCTGCCCGTTCGTGACGTTCCCGTGTCCAGCGTAAACGAGGTAGACAATGGTTTCGACGCCGCGCGAGGAGGCTTGCGCGACAGCCTGTTCGAGTTGCTCGACGGCGCGATCGAAGTGCGCACGTTTCGGCTCCTCAGCTTCTGCGACGGCTTGCGGATGTAACCTTCGCGTGTTGTCGTCGAGGCGCGTGAGCAAGTACGTCCGAGCACCAAGCAGACGAAAGAGATCAAGGTATCGGGCTGCGTCGTCATCCGCGTATTTGAGCGGCGCAAGGTTCGCGTCTACGGATTGGTTCGCGCCGACGATCAATGCGAACGTTGCTTTGGCGGGACGTACCTCTTGGGCCATGAGGCTCGACGACCGAAGCCATGGGATCATCACGATGGCTGCAACACCAAGAAAACCCGCGCGCCTCATGGAACCATCCGAAAATGCTGCGTATGATCGATCCCCTCAGGAACGGCGAGGGGCCCCGTTTGCGGGGAGGAACCGAGCGGTCCGGTCGCGACGATCTTCTCGATTTCACGAACGGTCATAGGCTCGTCTACGAAGAGCGAGTGGATCTCAAGCGTTGACCCCTCAAAGCGATGGACAATGGCATCGGGAAGCTCATGGAGACCGGACTCTGGGGTTGTTGCAACCGCGCGAGGATTATCGGCCTCCTTCGACCATCCGGGGTAAAACCAATACACACGCCCACGCTCGTTCACGCCAAAGATCATCAGGTACTTCTTTCTGTCGTGATTCTCATAGGCGAAGGCAAGCTCGTCGTCACGACGGAGCGTGTCGAACACGGGCGTCGTACCACCACCCTGCGCAACGCGGTAAATGTGCAGCGCCGGAGTCGCCACCACAGCTCCTATCCCTGCGTCTGCCGAGTCGTTCAGTCCGCGCGCGGAAAATTTGTCTGCGGTGTTTAGGGGTCGCAACATCAAGATCACCGCAGCCGCAGCAGCGAGCAACGCCGCCGCTCCCGGCCACGCGAAGTGTGCGAGCGATCGTGTCCCGCCGATGCCGAGCCCGTGAGCGATCCGCACGTCCACCGATAGAGCCTGTGGGTCAAGCTTGGCAAGCAGCCGTTGCCGACGGTAGCGAGCGCGACAGCCCTCGCACGTGCCCAGGTGAGCGCGCATCGTGCGCTCGTCGTCGAGAGCAATCGTTCCGGCGAAGTGAGCATCAATGCGGCTCTGCATGACGCAAGCGGACTTCTTCATGGTTCCTCCGACGCGAGCAAGAATTCCGTAAGGAGTCCGCGAATCTGCTGCTCTTGGTATGCGAGGGTGGATCGGAGGAGGCCCAATTCGCGGGCGGCATCCCGCTGTGGAAGTTGACGCATAAAGCGCGCATCGAAGACGCCCCTCCATTTGTCTGGAAGGCACTCGCGGCAAAACCGTTCGATCAGGAGCTTGGCCTCCAATTCTTCTTCGAGGCGACCACTTGAGTCCTCTTCTGGGGTCTCGTCTTCCGAATCCCCCGCAACCTCACGGCGCCGCCGGCGGTGGTGATCGATCGCGGCGTTCGTTACAATCTTCGAGAGCCACGCGCGGAGATTGCCGCCTCCAAATGCCCGTCGCGTCCCTTGATCGGAGAGCAGACGGTAGAAGATCTCGTGGGTGACCGTCTCGGCGTCGATCCCAGAAAGGATGCGTGCCGCGGCGCCGAGAGCGTTGACAAAATGGTCCCGGTAGCACTGCTCTAAAACGGCACGGTCGCCCGCGTGGAAACGGTCAAGCCACACGGGATCATGGGGAGACTCGGAAGGCGACATTTCGTGAGCAACTGCCATGACATCCATGAGATTCAGCCGGGGCCCATGGGGAGCCCGTCACGGTAGAACGAACCAGCCCCCGTGAATGGACAAAGCGCCGAACGTGATCGTGTGGGCGCAGCGAGAGGCTGAGGTGTCGCCCCACACTTCGCCCAGGAAGCAACACGCGAAGGTCAAGGTTCTTCGTTGCGTGCGTCCGGCTAGGATAAACGCCATTTTTTGACGGAATATGCCACCCGGGCGCAATTTCGACATGCACGTTCGACATGTTGGGGGCGGCGCAATGGGTCATAAAACCCACACTGGCTGCAGATACAGAGGTACCATCTAAAGGAATGGGGGGCGTGGGCCGTACACACGGATAGGCCACATCTCGGGGCCGCAGGAGGGATACTTATGATGTCGCCTTTGTGTTCTCGGGCAGTAGGCCGCGGCACTCTTTTCGCGGGTCTCATCCTGACTTTGAGTCCCATGGCATTCGCAGATCGACACGCTGATGCATACGCGGGCAGGTTCCGCTGTAGCGACAAGATGGTGACCGACGTGCGCGAAGCGTACTTCGACACATTCAAGCCGGTGCTCCTGCGAAGGCTCGGTGGACCGAAGAGCTCGGTCAACGCGTTCACGCTAGGGACCGCCAAGACCGGAAAGTTCTATTGGGGGTCGTCACGCGAGGTTTGGTATCAAACGCTCAAGGCGGCGGGCGCTGCAGGGCCAACCAGTTTCTCCATCGAAAAAACAGGCGACGGTTCAGCTGCCGTCAACGTACTCGTGTGCAGCTTCGAGTTTGTGCCTGATGAAAAACGTCCCCAAACTCCTGATTCGAAGCGCTCGGTTGCCATGGTGAACGAAGCCGCAATCCGCATTCCCCACGATGCACCCGTGGGGACAAAGGTGCCTCTGCTTGTGTCGAGCACGAAGGACAAGGCGATCGTCTACGTCGTGTACATGCGGTCTGAATCCGGGTTCCGTTCATTTCCGTACTCGCTGACAACCGCGCTTCCAACCGCGTCAAAGTAATTCGTACGCTGGTGCTTCCAACGCAGACCTCTTAAGGTTGCGGCTCTTTGGTCCGCGCGGGCGCGAGACAAGTCTCTCCCATTGGAGCCAAAGCGAGAGCACACCCGGTGCGCCGCATCGGCAGCAGAAAAGAACGATGCGTTCGCCTTGAGAAGACGTCGTTGTCCGCCGGTCGAATCACCGAATAAGCTTGCTTGGGCATCAAGCGGTGCGCCTTACGCGATCACGGTTACGAATACGAAGGTCAGCTTAGCTGACATGCACGATTTGGTTCGCCGTGCTAGAGCGTGATTTGCAATCAGAAGGTTCTGTGGGGGCTGGAATATTCTATGCTCACGGCCGGCGGGACAAGTACACGACGTGACGACGGCCCCCGAACTGTTGTCCGAGATTAGCGGCGCGTACGTCGTGGGTGATAAGGCCTACGAAATCGAATCGGGTCGCGCAGCGCGAACTGGATCGACACCTCTACAAGGAGAGGCCTCTCGTCGAAAACTTCTTCCAGCGCATCACGCGCCATCGGCGTGTCTGCACCCGTTACGAAAAGCCGGCCAGCATGTTTCTCGCGATGGTGACGCTTGCATCGATTCTAATCTGGCTGAAGTGGCGCGGATTCGCTCGTTACGATGATTCTGTGGAACGTGCGTCGTCGGTCATGTTCGCTCTCCCGGCCTCCGGCCTCTCTTCGAGGAGAGCGAACATGACCGACGACGCCACGATCGCTTTTCAGAATACGGATGCCTACCAAGTCGCGAAGGCTCTTGCCGTCGCTGTCCATCGAGCACGCATTCGCGACGCCGAGCTTCGCGACCAAGCGGGTCGTGCCTTGCAGTCAGCGTTCCTCCAGCTCTCCGAAGGCTTACCGAATGACAGCCTTGCGATGCGGCGCAAGTACTTTAGGCTCCGAGCCGGACAGAATGCTCACGTTGTTCGCATTCTGTCCGAGCGTAGGAGGGGCCGCGGGCCCGGTTTGCGCAACAGCGTTTGCGAGGTGGTTGCTGCAATCGACCTCGCCGTCGAGATCGATGCCGTCGAGGTCGAGGTCGGTCGCGAGATCATTCGCCTCGCCGCTCGGCTACGAGCTCTTCTGCAAAACGAGTGTGCCGTCGATCAATCGACTAGCTTCGGACGGCGCTTCATCACTGCCTGAATACCGTCCCAGTTCACGCCTGGGATCACGCCGAGGCGATCGAACTGACCACTCATGCGCATAACGAATGCTTCGAAGTCATCTGTGCGCCTTAGCTCGTCGAGCTTTGCACGCTCGCCGAACAGAATGATGGCGCCGTTGAGATCACCACCGTGCGCTGTGAGTCCGATGAGCTCGAGGCGTTCAAAGCTCTTTCCTTCAAGCTTACGCAAGTAGGAGAGACCTTCGGTTGTGAGCCAACCGTACGCTTTGTCTTCCATTCCAATGTGAGGACGATTCCAACCGATGAAGAGAACTGCTGTGGCCATGGGATACCTCCTTGAGGTCGGCATTAGGCGCACAACAGGCCCAGCAAGCAAGAGTCTATGTGCAGTGGCGTTTTGCCTCAGGCGTCGTTACTTGGTCACGATCAAGATTCCCACTCCGGATGGCAACAGCGTCGTGATGCAGATGCCAACGCTCGCATGGCGTACGTTGCCGATCCAGCTGTACGTTGATGGGAGGCCGACGCCGATCGAGCCTTCGCCGAAAAAGCAACCTGCGACGCCGGTGGTGCTTACGACATCCAATCGGACGTAGCGTCCCTCGATCAGATCAGAACTATGCGCAATCACCATCGCATGAGGGGCGCCTCAGCAACGGCGCCGACAACACCAAACGCAACTGCGAGTTCGTCCCCGCTGCCATCAACACCAAGTGCACCGCCGCTTACGTCGAGCCTCGTTAAGAAACCGTCCGATATCGCGTGCGACGCAAACCTCGATTGTCAGATCCATCATGATTGTTGCGCAGAAACGATCATGCACCGAACGAATCCGAGGCTTTCTGAGGCATGCAACAACAACCTGAAGTGTCCTTCAAGAGGCCTCACCTCATAAGCGTGGCGTGGCAAGCCGCATCGGCGCGTCGGGTCTTATACGCCTTGACGGTGTGTGCGGTAGTCTCGCAGCATGCCGCGAGTGCGACGATGTCTATTCGTATTCACCGTGATTCACACGGCAAGCTGCACGAGTGTTACCGCAACGCCCCCAACGGGAAGCGCGGACACGGGGATCGACGTGAGTCTCGCCATCGACTCCGAAGCTGGTGACAGCGGCACGGACCCCTACGAGATCACGGCAAACCCCGTCGACCTCGCGCAGATTTCGCAGATTTCAAAGTTCCGAAGTTGCGCCGGCCACGACTTCAGCGGCCTTTCGCTTGCCGAAGACGTGCGCGAAATGAACCGGTCCATGAAGCACTACTTCGCACCGACGACAGCCTTCGTTGGGTCGTCGGACAAGGTGAAGCTCTTCGCACCGTTTGATGGAACGCTTGAAACATATGCGGGCGCCTCCGAGGGGAGTCGCGGAGGCACCATTCGCATTCACTCCAACCCCAACGCTCCTCTTGCGTTTGAATTCATGCACACTGAGGTTCTGAGCGTGTTCAAAGTCGGAGACAAAGTCAAAGCGGGGGATCACATTGGTTATGCGAGTTTGGGCAAGGGCGGACACGACTTCGACATCGTTTTGCGCGGATTCAAGAGTGCTCAGATTTCTGGTGAGGCGCTCGATTCGGTATTCAACCATATGAACGTCATCGTGCTCGCCGCCTATGCCGCGTGAGGAATCGCGCCAGCGAACGTGATCGTGACGAGGGCCCAGCGCGATGCAAACCCTTGCGATTATGACGCTGGAAACTCAAGCCCCGACAACTGGGTTGATCTGAAGTAGGGAGCACACGCCGCCCGAGGAAGTGACAAGGCAATGCCGTCCTGGCAATCATCGCCCTTGGAGCAGCCGCCGTGTGCACCTTTGTTCGTCGTTGAAGTGCCGGTGCCCGGCGCCGATGGCCTGTGCGCCGTCTTTTTTTTCGCCCCTGCCGAATCTTGGTGGGCTCGCACGCATCTCGCAGGTGCCATTCTGGCGCTCTCCATTGTGATCGCTGCAGCATGTAGCAACGCCGCTTCGCAATCGATTGGAGTAACCGACGTTGGTGCGACCACCGTGGCAGGCGGCGGCACGTCCGCTTCGTCGACAACGGACGCGCCGGTCAGCACCGAAGCACGAGCGCGCCGTCGGCCGCGACTGAAAAAAAAAGGAACCCAAACTTTGGTTTCCCAGACAGAGCCTCCGATATCGTCCCCCTTTCGCTTGGCGATTCGCTACCGCATCTTATTGACGGAAGTTGCCACCCGCGCACGATTTCGACACGGTGGAGGCGGCGCAATGGGTCATAAAACCCACATGGGACCGCAGATACAGAGGTGCCATCTAAAGGAATGGGGGGCGTGGGCCGTACACACGGATAGGCCATATCTCGGGGCCTCAGGAGGGATACGTATGATGTCGCCTTTGTGTTTTTGGGCAGTACGCCGCGGCACTCTTTTCGCGGGTCTCATCCTGACTTTGAGTCCCATGGCATTCGCGGACTGGAAAGGTAATGCCTACGCGGGCCATACGCGCTGTGGT
>JAHFDX010000661.1 GCA_023248785.1 Myxococcales bacterium | reverse complement strand
CGAACAGACGGTTGGGGAGGGTCTTCAATCTCACTCATCCGAGGCGACCTTGGCTTCGGCCTTCAAGCGACGCATGTACGTCCGTTGCACTTGTTCGGGATCGAGTTCGAGGCACTTGGCAAGCTGCGCGAGAAACCCGCGCACGTAAACGGCTGCTGGTAGCTTGCTGAAGTCCTCCTCTTCGAGCGCCGAAAGGTACGCGCGACCGATCTTGGTTTGACTCGCAATGTCTGCCAGTTCTAAGCCGAGTGCCTCGCGCACGCGCCTCAAGAGCAGTCCGGAAAAATCCGTATCGGGTCCAATTTCACGTCGCAATTGAGCCTGCGAGAAGAGCTGCTCCGTTGACAGCGCTGGCTTTTCGGAAGGGCGCTGCGGGGTTTGAACGATCTCGGGGAAGTTCGAAAGGTCGTAGGCGCGACGCCTCACTGGATCAAGCAGGGTGTCATAGGCTTCCTGCAGCGTCGCCTGAATGGTCGAGACTTTCGAGGGCGACAAAAGTGACGTCGTCGCCAAGCTTCCCAATGCATACACTTCTTTCTGGCGTTTGAACGCGCGACGCACTTCCTCTTCGCTCGTCGTACGCGGGATCCCGAGCACCGCGTAGTGACTCATGTCAAAGGCCGCGTCGCGCGTGAGCTGATGCGCATGGTGTTGACTGCTGCTCATCGCGAGAATGCGGCGCGCAATCCGTTCGATATTTCGAGCGGCCTTGCATGTTGGGCTATCCACAAGAAGTGGTCGATGGCGGCGCGCGGTAAGCCACACTGCATCGTCGTACTCAATATGGCCAAGCTCCTGCACAGGCAGGCCATAGTGCCTGGCCGCGAGAGCTGTCATCCATCCGCCGAGATCAAGGTCACTTCGCGTTCGCGTTTGATTCACCACCAGAAGCGATCGCACGCGCTGTGCTTCGGCCCATGCAAGTTCGGCGAGGCGCGAATCGATCTTCGCGGAGGCACGCAAAACTTCGATGGGCGACGGAAGGCGACCGATCTCACGCATTGCACGATCGAAAAGCCCTAGGCGGAGGCGATCGCGCAAGAGCGATTGACGCAAGCGCCGTCGATACGTTGCGCGCAGTAAGCGATAGTACCCGTCGACCGCGGCGGGTTCGGGCACGACCATGTGAATTGCAAAGTCTGCCGCGAGAAGCACATCGAGAACATACGGGCTGTACCCCGGGCCAACATCGATGATGAGGTATTCGGTCGACAAGCCCCGCAACCGCGAAAGCCATCGACCACGACGCCCGGCGCGCAGTGAAACCGGTAGCGCACTTGCATCATGCGCAGCTGGCAACAGAAGAAGACCAGGGACATTCGTTTGCACAAGCGCGGAAGAGAGCGCGGACTCCGCAGCGTCGGCGGCCATAGGGTCGTGCGTCGCAGCCGATAGTCCAAAGTGAACGTGAAGGTTTGCGCCCGTGGGATCGGCATCAACCAAAATGGCTGTCTTGCCGAGTTGCGCAAGATACGCGGCCAGGTTGACGGCAATCAGACTCTTGCCCGAACCTCCGCGCCCTCCGCCCACGACGATGAGACGCGCGTGGGTTGGGGATGATTCGTAACTTGTCGGGTCAAATTCGTCGGACCCCTCATTCATCGTCGTTTCCTGCAAGAAGACGCGTGCGTCTCAGAAGGCCAAAGATGCGTGCTCCAAGTTCGGGAGCTCGAAAGGGTTTGACCACGTAATCGTCTGCGCCAGCAGCAAAAGCATCCACGAGATCTTTCGACGACGAATGGCTCGTTAGGAATACGACCGGCAAGTGTGCAAATTCCGGCGTGCTTCGAATGGTGCGGCAAAGATCAATCCCCGGCATGCCCGGCAGAGTCCAGTCGACCAGGACGAGATCGAACAGTTCTACCGCGAGTTTGGCAAGTGCATCTTCTGCCGACTCGACGCGCTCCACTTCGAGACCGATCGTTGTCAACATCGTTCCGACGAGCTCTCGGACATCTGCGTCGTCGTCAACAATGAGAAGGCGTGCACCGACGTGGGCCGACGCGGCCACCTTGAGCGTGCGCACGCTCGGCGTGAGCAGTGAATCGGACGGTGGAATGGAGTCGGACGCATTTTGCGGTGGAATCGTCGACCTTCGATCGCGAAGGGTTGGTGCGGCCTCGCGCACCGAAGGAGGTGGAATCGTGGCGGGGAGGCCTGATAGAGAAGCTGGTACCCGTGGGGGCGGGGTGCTGAGTGGACGCGCGGCGGGAAACGCGCTCACGCTCGTTGTCTCCGCAAAGTCGATCAGGCGTTCCCAGTCGCGGCGTTCAAAGACAAGGGCCAAGCCCTCGTCGCCACGATCGAATCCCCTCGCGGCGGCGGCTGTGGCCCGGCCCTTCGGGATACCAATTTCAAAAATCGCGAGGACCCACTCGCCGTCGCGCACATGCGCATCGACAGGAAGTGCGAGTTCTTGGTCTGAGCCTCGGAGCTCGACCGCAAACGTCGGAAGGTCCGAATAGTGATAAACCACGTTGCGCAAAGCCTCGCCAACATAGAACCAGAGACGCCTTCGCGCAAAGGGCGCTTCCTTCTGTGGGTCTCGCCCAAATTTGAGTTTGGTCCACTTGGTTTAGCCCAACAACGCATCGGCACGTTTCCTCCGTTCAAACTTCCCGGTATTCGTCGTGCCATGCGCATCACCGTTTTGGGTGCAGGATACATGGGCACAGCCATGGCGAAAGTACTCGCCTCTTCGGGACACACCGTGCGGTTGTGGGGGACGTGGCTCGACGACGATTTGCTTGGTCC
>JAHFDX010000660.1 GCA_023248785.1 Myxococcales bacterium | reverse complement strand
CGTCGACACCGGCATGCTCGCTTACGAGGACGCCTACCGCGCTCGCCTCCTTCGAAACTTGCAGCGCAATGCCAAATCCCTCGGTTTCCTGCTCGTCCCCGCATTAGTTTCTTAGGAGCGAAGCGGAGTCGAAGGACCCCCCAGACGCAGAGGGGGTCCTTCGCGCCTTGCGCTCAGGATGACATGGGGGGCGCGAGTTCGCTCAGGATGACATGGGGAGCAAGCGCGCCACATTTATATCATTATGAGTTACAAATTGAACGCTTCGCTCGCAATCAGCCGGGGTCTGCGAAGGTAACTCTCGAGTGGACGCAAGGTTTTTGGGTCTATTGCATCGGGTGCGACGTCGAGCAACGGTTGAAGGGCGAACGAACGCTCGTAAAGTCGAGGATGGGGCACTGTGAGTTGATCGTCGTCAGCCCACACCCCCTCTGCCCAAAGAAGATCGATGTCGAGCGTGCGAGGCCCCCAATGAACATTTCGGGCACGTCCGAGATCATTTTCGATACCTCGGGTCATCGCGAGCAGCCCATCCAGCGCGTCTGACCACTCCACGAGCACGGCCGCGTTTAGGTACGCCCCTTGCGGTGGCCCTCCAACGGGGTCCGTTTCATAAATCGGAGATACGGCGTGGAAACAAGCAGCGTCGCGAATTCGTGACACCGCCTGTTTCAAATAGCCGAGTCGATCGCCGAGGTTCGACCCAAGGCCAAGCACCACCCTCACAGCTACGAACTCTTGCCAACGAAGCGAATGGGATTCGTGAGCGTGCCGTCGTATCCGCCGTTAACCACCCCGTCTTGGATGAAAAATAGGATGTTTGTGGCGTTGACGCCCGAGAACTTTGCGTTGAGCTCGATGACGGCGCCTGGATCTGTTCGGAAGCGGATCGTTGCGATCTTTGCGCCCGTGACCGTGGTGGCTCGCCATCCGGTCGCCGTTACGACGATGGGTTCGTCGATGTTCTCAGACGTTACGTCGCGCATGGCGCCCGTTTCAGCAACTGCTCCAATGTCGTAGTCGCAAGATTGCCGCGTTCGGTTTGTGTCGCACGTCCACCAGACGGTCCATTGGCCGCCCGTCGCATATTCAGCAAACACCCCGACACCTTCGCCGGGGTTCGCGGCCATCTTCGCGTCGGGGTCGATCTCGACGAGCATTGGTGTCGTGCTCGTGGATGAGGTCAGCGTTGGCGTTCCACTTCCGTATCCGCTGTCGTCTCGGGCGGTTCCTTCATGAACATTGAGGATGCATCCCCCGATCACAAAGGCAGCGGAGGCAACAAGGGAAAACAGAAGTGACGTTCGCATCAACAGCACCTCGTGGAGAGTTGAAGTGGTAGGCGACACATCGGTTAGCGCCGTCCTCCGCGTGATCCGCTGCTTGAGCGCGTGCTAGGACGGCTTGGGGAAGACGGGGGGCTCGCTCCGCCCGACATCCCGCCCGACATCCCCCCAGCGCGCGATGAGCGGAAACTTGGTCCAGTCGATGTGCTGGGACCTGGCCCGAAGCCGGGGCGCATGGATGGGTGCGATGGAGAAGGTGGATGAAAACTCGGACGCGCTCCTTGTGACGACGGGCCTTGCCACGAGGGCGCGTGCGACGAGGGGACGTGCGGCGCCGGGCGAGGTGCATTGGATGGCCCGTGAAAGGAGGGTGCTCCCGGATGTTGGCTCGCGTAGTGCGGCGTGGGGAAAGTGCGACCATGCGAATTCGGTCCGCGAGGACCTCTGGGTGCGTCGAAGGCTTCGGGAGGTGGACGGCCACTTGGACGTGTGGCCATAGGGATTGGGCGTTGATGGTTAAGACCCAACTCTCCACGGAAGCGCGGTTCGGCGTACTTGTGTGCGCGCGCGAGGCCACCGTGATCTTGGGGTGTTCGTGAGACGGCCGAGGGGTTGACACCGATCGCGTGGAACGAGGGCGCGTGCGCAGCCATTCCCGTATGCACCCCTGTATGTACCATAGTGGCTGCCGCGCCCGGTCGTGGTGTTGTTTCAATGTGACTAGCGCTTGTTCCATTTCTCGAGCCCGAAGATCCGGATGGTCCGGCGACACTCGGGTTTGCGGGCACGTAGGGACGCGTGTGCCCAGCCACAGTGCGCGTTTCAGGCGCGGAAATTACGCGCGCTTGCAACGATGGATGGAACATGTCGCGCGAGTGGCAGTAAACGTACGGCGCGTGTCCATACACGGTGACTCCGTACGCAACGCCGTGAAACCAGTACCACGATGGAAACATGGGCGCCCATCCGACGTAGGCCCAACCAGCATCGCCCACGCGCCAATCGACCCATGCGCCTCGATACACGCGTCCTGGAACCCAGGCCCACCCATGCCCCACCATGTAAACCCATCGACCGTAGTGAAATGGCAGCCAGCCCCAGTTGTAGTCGGATACCCAAACGTATTCGTAACCGTCGTAGGTCCAATGTCCGGAAGTGGAGTAAGGCGTGAAGTCCGAACCGACAACATGGCTTGCCGGAGTCCACACGGTGCCGTACGTGGGGTCGTCGGTCCACGAGCCATAGGGTTGGAGAACCGAACGCGCGTCATCGACGGCGCGCGGGTCTGTGTCGACGTAGGCTGCGTTGGGCTCAGCCCCAATCACGACGTCATCCGTCTCCGCGGAGAGGGGTGCAGGTGGCGTAGGGGGTTCTGTAGAAGGGGAAGTCGATGGCGATTCGGGTGTCGGTGTGTCGGCGTTGGAAGCAAATTCTGGCGATGCCGGTTGCGTCGGTGCGGGAACGTCAAAC
>JAHFDX010000659.1:1059-2765 GCA_023248785.1 Myxococcales bacterium | reverse complement strand
ACCCACGCCGGCGTCGTAGCCGCGGAATCGTCCCGAGCGATCGGCGCGCTCGCACGTAGCCTCGTCCCAATTGCAACGAGTAGAAGGGCACATATCGAAACTCGTCACCGGGTGTCTGAATGTGGGGCGTGGCTTGTTGCCGCTACTGCATTTTCGTGGATGCGGCATCGCAGTCCGGAACTTTCGGTCTGCGAGCCGCTCGTTTTTGACGAAATTGACCGAGGAATTCATTCGAGCCTACGAGCACTCGGCATTCGCGACGAGCTCTCACCATGCCCCGGCACGGAACTCGATTCTGCCACCAACCGGGTGTTCGATTGGATTACGGCGGTTCGGTCCGACCTGACCTGAGTTTTCGTCCGAGAAGCCGAGCGTATCCGGAAGCGGAACGTGCAAACACGCGCATAAGGCCAAGACGCCCCGTTTTTTCCGGATCAAGTTGACCGCTCAAGTACCTTTTTCGCGTCGCTCCGCGCTGACGCTTGCCCGAGGAGGTTTTCGAAATGGCGCCTGGCTCAACGATCACAACTTCATCAACCACGAGACCATGCACTTCCGACACCTTGGTTGAAATGGTTTCGGCAAGCGGATCATGCTCCTTTTCGTCGCGCGAAGTTTCGACCACGATGACTACGACGTCACCTGCCTGCTCATCGTCGTACACGCCAAATGCAACGACGCCACCGGTTCGCACGCCATCGATCGCTTCGACCACGCGCTCGATGTCTTCCGCGTAGAAATTCTTGCCGCGGACGAGGATGAGATCTTTTGCACGGCCAGTAACATAGAGGCCATCCGCACCAAGAAATCCGAGGTCGCCCGTCCACAACCAGTTGTCTTGCAAGACACTTTCCGTGACGTCCGCAAGCTCGAAATAGCCCTTCATGACCGATGGCCCCTTCGCGAGGATATGCCCGACCTGCCCGGCCGCCACATCATCGCCCCCTTCGTCGACAACGCGTACGGAATGGCCCGGAACGGCTCGTCCCACGCACGCGATCGCCATGCTTCCTTCTCCGGAACTCTCCACGACGGCCCCCTCGGTGAGCGCTGCTCTATCCACGCGCAAGAAGCGTCGAGGCTCCTCAGGCCTCGGAAACGACACGGCAAGGCAGCTCTCTGCGAGGCCATACACGGGGTACATGGAAGAGCCCGAAAAACCATGTGGACCAAACTTCGCCTCAAATGCGGAAACGGTTGCTTCGTTCACGGGCTCAGCACCGTTGAGAGCAAGCCGCCACGACGAGAGATCGAGCCCTGAAATGTCTCTATCGCGCACGCGCTTCACGCAGAGTCCGTATGCGAAATTCGGAGCTGGCGACAATGTAGCGCGCGCCTCGCTAATCGTTCGAAGCCAACGAACCGGCCGCAGTAAAAAGGCAACGGGCGACATAAGCCAAAGCGGAATACGCCAATAGAAGGAGAACAGGAGGGCGCCGATGAGCCCCATGTCGTGGTAGAGCGGCAGCCATGAACACACGCGATCGTGGCGCGAAATCTTGAGCGCCTGTCCAATGACATGAATGTTCGAAATGACGTTTCGATGCGTCAACGTCACGCCCTTTGGCACGTCCGTAGAACCGGATGTGAACTGGAGAAACGCGGTTGTGGTCTCCTTGATGGGCCAAGCCATAGATTCCATGACGGCATCGTTGTCATCGAGTGCTTCAAGCATCTTGTCGACTGTGAGAAGGCTGCGGAGCGAT
>JAHFDX010000659.1:0-1049 GCA_023248785.1 Myxococcales bacterium | reverse complement strand
CGAGCGCAAGTTCGAGACGCTCGAGAACCGCTGCGGGATACGCAGGAACCGGTATCGCCCCCAACATTTGCAGCGCGAAGAACGTAAGTACAAACTCGAACGACGTCGGAAGCACAAGGAGCACGCGCTGGCCCTTGGTTATACCCGACCGTTCGAACTCGAGGGCAAGCTGAGAAGCCTTCTTGTAAATGGTGGAGAAACTTTGAAACTGCGAACTGTCCTCCTCGTCGTCCGGCAATAGCGTGATTCCGATGTCGGTCGCGAGTTCGGATGCGGTGTTAAGCGCGTGCACGAGGGTCGGGAAGTACGGAGCTACAGCCTCATCCGCACCGGGAACGCCGACGCGCCATGCGCCCGTTCGAAAGTCATGGCCTGTTGCGTCCGGAAAACGGGAGCGAAATCGTGGTGCAGAGAGTCGACCAAGGCTTTCCGTCATGATGAGCAATCTCCCAGCGGACTTGCAACAGCGCGCGTCAATACGGCACGCACATCGGAGGGCGAAATCACTTGGTCTACATAACCACTCTCAGCGCTTGCCCACGCATGATCGTGTGCACAGAGCCATTTGGCCTTTAGAGCCGCACGGCGCGCGTCCGCGTCTTCGCCCAAGCCTGCAAGCTCGGGTCCGATGGCGACCTCCACTGCTGCCTCCGCGCCCATGGGGCCAACGCGCGCGGTCGGCAGCGAAAATCGTAACTTTGAGGAGTACGAAAGGACGCTCGCACCTCCAAAACTCTTTCGAACGATGAGACAAATCAGCGGAACCTTCGCAAGACCATATGCGTCGAGAAGCGTTGCACCGTGCGGAATGATGCCGCCCTGCTCTTGCTTCAGGCCCGGTAAATATCCGGGAACATCAACAAAGGTCACGATGGGTAATCCTTCACGATTCGCCCACGACACGAAGTGCGCGCCCTTTCGCGAGGCATCGATGTCGAGCACCCCTCCAAGCCACGAGGGCTGACTCGCGACAATGGCAACCGCACGTCCGCCTAACCATGCAAGTCCAGTGAGCAGGCTCCGACCAAAGTTACGAGAAAGCTCCAGCC
>JAHFDX010000658.1 GCA_023248785.1 Myxococcales bacterium | reverse complement strand
TCCACGAAGAGCGTGTCGTACACTGCTACGGATTTCGGAATCGCCTACTTCGACCCGCACGTGTCGAGATCCGGATCACAGTCTTCCCCCGATCCCGAAGGCGTCGCGGTATCCGGATCTTCGGGCGTTGTTGGTTCGTTGGGCTTCTTGGGGTCCGTTGACTTCGTCGGCGACGCTGGCTTCTCTTGAGCCGCACCTTCGCCCCATTTTTTCCGGTCTTCGACGGTGCACGGCTTCGGGTCAGTCGGGTCGAGCTGCACGCACTCGAGCATCCACGCGGCCTTTGGCGCTTCGCCAATTTCCAGCGACTTCTTGCGTAGCTCCGCGATGTCACCCTTCACTGCCACCGTACTGAGCCACGGGATGTACGTGACAAGACCAAGTGCAATCGCAAGGACCGCCAGAAATGGTAACACTGCGCGATACAATTGAGTTACAGGCTTCTGAAAGCGGAAGCTACCGATGAACAGATTGAGCCCCAGAGGCGGCAAGCAGAACGCGAGCTCAAGGTTCAGAATGAAAATCATTGCCAGCTGAAAGGGCGACACGGCTTCTTCGGGATGACGCTGACCAAGATCAAATACAAAGGGCAGAAGCAAAGGTACCGCGACCAAGATGGCGGAAAACCCCTCCATGATCATGCCGAGCACGAGCAAGAACACGTTCATGACAATGAAGAACTGCCAGCGATGCTCGATGCCAAGCTTGAGAAGGAGCTTCAGCACCTTGGCCGGAATGCCCTCGTCGACCACGTAGTGCATCAGCGCATTGGCCATACCGAGGATCATGATGATGGCGCCGGCCATGACCATCGCGCTCTTCGCTACGCGCGTGAGGTCCTTTTTTATCGACAGATCACGATAGAAAAAGAACTCGACGATGAATGTGTAGATCGCAACGATGCCAG
Organism: Myxococcales bacterium; assembly: GCA_023248785.1. GTDB lineage: Bacteria > Myxococcota_A > Polyangia > Polyangiales > Polyangiaceae > JAHFDX01. The sequence goes on along the minus strand of JAHFDX010000658.1, from coordinate 1,873 downwards.
CCACTTCATCGATCGAGGCAAGGCCGCTCATCAGCGACTTCATCAGCACGAACGGGATCAGAAGCTCCCATTTGAGCTCCCAAAGCGATTCACCGATTTCGCGAAGATTGAGCTTGTCGAGAGGGATCTTTGAACGAAAGCCTTCAAACGCCGCGTAGATCGCAAGAAGCACAATGACAAGGACGCCAGGAACGAGAACGGCCTTGAACGCCATCGTGTAGTCGACCGTCGCAACAAGGCAAAACACCATGAGCGGCAGCGAGAAAGGTAAAAGCAACCCGACGGATCCGCCCGCGGTGACAAGGCCGAGCGAAAAGTTCTCGGAGTAGCGCTGTTTGCGAAGAGCGGGATACAGAATGCCCCCTACCGCAATGATCGTGACGCCGCTGCCACCGGTCAGAAGAGTGAACACAGCGCTTGCAATGATGCACACGATGGCAAGACCGCCGGGCATCCATCCCACAAGCGCGCGCGACGCACGAACCAAGCGATCGGCCGTTTTTGCTTCGGCGAGCATGTAGCCAACGAAGGTGAAGAGCGGAATCGTGACTAAAATGGGCGAGTCGGAAAAGTGGCTGTCGAGAACCGGCGCCGCAATTTCGCGCACATGACGACGCGCCGGATCGTGATGAAGCAGCCACGAGAGTTCCGCGGCGCCCCCCATCACCGAAAAGAGTGGAGCGCCTAGAAGCGCGATGAAGCCAATGATCGCCGTGAGCCAGCTTCCGAAGACCCCGATTGCAGCAAGTGTGACTCCGGCAAAACTGAAGCCGACCTTGGGGCCTGTTCCCATTTTCACGGTGGCGCTCATGTGGCCTCCGCGGGGGTGTCGACGGACGCCTGCCCCACGCCCTCTTCGCCATGGGCTGCATCAGGATCGACCTTAATGTAACCAGCTATGACCAAAATTACGCGAAGCAAGAACCGCAGACCGATCATGAGCAGTCCAAACGGAAACAGGAAGTCGAAGTCGCGGATCAAAAGACCACGCGTATTACGCCCGGGAACCGATATCGCCGGCGAATGCGTTCCAGGTGTAGCAGGTGCCGTAAGCGAACTTGCCTTGCCGCCAAACCGATCGCGCCAGCCCCCTTGTTCGATCCACTGATTCCATTCGGCGTTGGTAAACGACTGTTCGTATGATTTGCCCGCAACTACCTTACCCACCGTTCGCACATCGAGCCCAAGCTGCCTTCGCGCGGCGAAAAAATCCTCGTCTACCCCTTGGCGCACTGTGGTGAGGCGCGTTGAAAAGGGCGTATCGCAGCTAGCTTTCCCACACGGCTCAAAAGGTTTCGCGTTGAACTTGGTCACTGCAATGTTGTCGACAAAGGCGTAGCTCCCGACGAAACACACAGCGGCTGCAAACAACCATCCAGCACATGCGACCTTGGTGAGAACGCCCTTTGGCATGTAGCGACCAGCCACATCGACGCTGATGTGCTTCCCCGCGGAGGCAGCCAATGCGGCGCCTACAAGCGCGAGCCAGAGGGTGAGCCTCGTTACAAGACCCCGAAGTCCGCCGAGCAGGGTGAGAAACGACGCGTTTTGTAACCATCCAAGTAGGTTTTTGGAATACGCAACCCCGCCCATCGGCCACATCGTTCCAACGACAACCCACCCAACGACTGCAAGTACGGTCACCACACCGCCATGCACCACTGCCGGCACGCGCTTTCGCAACAACAAATGCGCCACGGTCGCGAACGCAATCGAGGTGATCCCCTGCCTCACGACCGCGCCATGCGCAAAGCTGCCGTCGGCCTGCATGCCCTTCAAAAGGACCCACACGCCAATCGCTGCGATCTCCGCCATGACAATGCCGACCGCGAGCCGTTGCTCGAGCCTTGTCCATGCGCCATCCAACTTATGA
>JAHFDX010000657.1 GCA_023248785.1 Myxococcales bacterium | reverse complement strand
GCCCCATGGCCACGTGCACTAACCCCGAACCACCTGCTTGTTCGAGCGCACTTCGCAAGTACACCGCCGCGCTCGAAAGCTCACCCATACGTCCGAGCGCCACACCTGCGGCGAGCTGTGCTGTCCACACATTGTGCTGCTGGGCAAGCTCGCGAGCTTGCACGCACACGGCTCCGAGCTCGTTGTTTTCGCATTCGTACGCCAGGCGCAGTGCGGCATCGACACCAAGGGCGGCTTCCGGATTTTCCACCGCAAAGTGCGCACGCCGCGCTTCTGCACCAACCGGGCTCATGCCTGCAATCGCCTCCACTTGCGCCAAGATGCTCGCCGCTTCCTCCGTACGGCCTTGGCGAAGATAGCTTCGAGCGAGGTGCAGCATCGCCCATGGATCTTCAGGAGCAAAGTCGGTAAGGGCGAGCAATAGGCGTTCCAGCCGCACGGCGCGCGCGAGATCGTCCACCTCGGAGTTGAGCGCAAGCATGATGGTCAACCGAAGACCCGTAGCATCGAAGGCACCCGTGTGCGCGAGTACGAAGTCGACAAGGCATTGTGCGAGTGCCGCATCCTTCGTCTCTGCAGAATGTTGGGCAAGGCGTTCGAGCGCTGGCTCGGCGCGTCGTTCGCTAACGAGCTGCATCCACAACTCCTTGGCACGTTCCACCTCGCCGCTCGCATAGTGCACTTCGCCGTATTCCAACAAAAGGCGAACATCGTCGTTACGAATGGTGAGGCCCGTATCGAGCACCGTTCGCGCCGCCTCGAATTTTGCTTGAAGCCGCAGTGCCTGCGCGAGAATTGCGTACGCACGCATGCGTTTCGGAGCGCGCGCGAGTACTTCGTTCAAAAGAACCTCGGCGCGCTGCGGCTCACCGAGCCCCGCGTGCAACTGCGCAGCAGTCTCCACGAGCGAAAGGTGATCCGGCGCGTCTGCAATGGCTCGGTGAAGGGCGCGCAGAGCCGCGCGGGAGTATCGAGCGTCACGCCTCGAAAGAAGTTCAAGTGATAGCCGAGACAAGCGATCCGCGATCAATGTCGATAGTGGCTGTTCGTCCAGCGCACGCCCCAAATGCACAATGGCGCCATAAATGTCATACGGTTCATTGCGAACCGGATCGGTCACGGCCGCCCGCTCCGCGTGAAGAACATCTTGCAGCGTCTGCCAGTCGAGCTCATCGAGGGTCGTGAGTGCGCTCACGTCAAGCGGCGCGCCCCTTGCCAGATCACCCATCGCGCGCACTAGGTCGGCTCCGCACCGTTCGGCGTCGATTTCAGCATCGACGCGCACGTATTCTTCCCGTGTCGTTGGATCGAAGGCGACAAGCTTCAGATGCCCGGTCCCTTCGGCGGGCGGTTCAAACGCACCTGTAACCACGACTGAAATGCGCTGACTCGCGCTACCTGCCACTTCGGCCCATTGCTCCGGCGTGACCATGGCCTCCACCGGCTCCGGCACCTCGCGCGGGCCTCCCTCACCACGATGCGAGTACAACTGCGCAAAGCCCAATTCCCGACCCGACAACGTCACTCCGCTGCGCAAAAGTGCACTCAACCCGAGCCCCAGGCCGCGGTATTCGGTTGGTACCCAAAATGGAACGAAGAGGCCGGTCGCACTCACAAGCCACGTCATACGCAAGCCGTGAGCCGGCTGCCACCCCTTCCCGTACGGACGCGCGTACGGAAGCGCATTCTGACCATCGCTGTTATGGTGCTGGGGTGGCCAGGTCACGCTCACCTCACGTAGACGAACGGAACCCGACGCTGTTTGAAGCAGCGTCTGCTGTGGACAATTCAGCCACTCCGATTGCCGAGCGGGTGAGACCGCGCACGCTGGATGCCATCGCAGGCCAGGCCCATCTTTTGGCGCCCGGAAAGCCGCTACGGCTAGCGATTGAGCAGGACCTTTTGCCTTCCATGGTCCTTTGGGGACCTCCCGGCGTTGGAAAAACGACGTTGGCCCGGGTGATTGCCACAACGACGCGCGCGTATTTTGTCAACTACAGCGCCGTGCTTGGGAGCGTGGCCGAAGTTCGAACGATTGTGGAAGAGGCGAGAAGCCGGCGCGCGCTCGAGGGCAAGCGAACCGTGTTGTTCGTGGACGAGATCCATCGATTCAATAAAGCGCAACAAGATGCATTTCTGCCCCATGTGGAGAGCGGCGTTCTCACACTGATCGGCGCAACGACGGAAAATCCCTCGTTTTCCGTGAATGCGGCTCTTTTGTCGCGGTGTCGTGTTTTTCGACTTGAAGCACTTGGGGCCGGCGATCTCGAGCCGCTCCTTGTGCGAGCGCATTCGGACCCTCGTGCCCACATCGAAGACATCGCCGTGCCGAATGATGCAATCTCGGCGATCGCGCACCTCGCACGCGGGGATGCTCGTCGCGCGTTGCAGCTACTCGAGTCGGCCGTCGCGTATGCGCGAACGCGTTCGCAAACATCCGTGGACATGGAATGCGTCAGTGCGATCGAAGGAACGCGCGTCCTTCTTTACGACAAGGCGGGTGACGAGCATTACAACGTCACGAGCGCGTTCATCAAATCGATGCGTGGCTCCGATCCAGATGCGGCTGTGTATTGGATGATGCGATTGCTCGACGCGGGGGACGATCCGCTGTTCGTCTTGCGTCGCATGATCATTTTCGCAAGCGAAGACATTGGCAATGCCGATCCGCGCGCCCTCGTCGTCGCGACCTCGGCCGACGCGGCGTACCGTCGCCTTGGAATGCCGGAGGGCATGTATGCGCTTGGGCAAGCGGTGGTGTACTTGGCATCTGCGCCCAAGT
>JAHFDX010000656.1:2160-2786 GCA_023248785.1 Myxococcales bacterium | reverse complement strand
CCCTTGCGACTGACTCGCCCCCACGTGGGTTTGATTCCAAATACGCCATTGGTGGCTGCAGGAATGCGAATGGATCCACCACCGTCGACGCCAAGACCGAGAGGCGCAAGGCCAGTAGCAATCGCGACGCCGGTGCCTGTTGAAGAACCACCAGGTAGGTGCCTGGGAGCGTGCGGGTTGCCAGGCATCACTCGCTTCGGGTTGAAACCAAGAGGCGACATCCCGTACTCGGTCATCACGGTCGTTCCGAGGACGATGGCACCCGCTTCGCGCAATCGGGCGACACACCACGCGTCCTCATCCCACGCGCCGTCCGGTTCGAAGTTTGTGCCGCTAAGGCGCTTCAACCCACGAACCGCAGTTTCCTCTTTGACAACGATGGGCACGCCATCGAGTGGTCCCTTTGGCTTCTTCTTCTCGTAGCGCTTCTTTGATTCCTCGGCCGCGCGCAGAGCGCCTTCCGCGTCAGTTTCAAACATCGGATTCATCGCGGGAGTCATCGCGGAAAGGCGGTCAATGCCTGAAAGCGTGCGCTCGACCACGTCGACGGGGTTCGCTTCTTTGCGCACGTAGGCGCGCGTGAGCACATCGCTCGTGTGTGGCCACGCCCCCGGCGCGCGCTCGGT
>JAHFDX010000656.1:0-2150 GCA_023248785.1 Myxococcales bacterium | reverse complement strand
TGAGCTCGCGCGGCGGTCTTCCTTGAAGGGGTCTTGCATCGAGTGGAAGCGAGCCCAAATGCTCGTTGTCGAGCGCGAGCAAGGCCCCAATGTCCAGGTCCTTTAGAAACAAGCGCTTGAGCAGATGGGCTCCCGCTTGCGAGCGACTCATGGTGGCCACAGCGCGTAGAGCGCGACCTGAGATGCGCGGCTTATTGAGCATGGTCCACGTGTATCTCACGCTGCGAACGAACGTCGAGGCTAAAGGCGATCGCCTTTTGTTGTGGAATCGACTACGCCTGCACCATGAGTACGCTTCGAGGGAAAACGCTCTTCATCAGCGGTGCCAGCCGTGGAATCGGGAAAGCCATTGCTGTGCGAGCTGCGCGCGATGGCGCAAATATCATCATCGCGGCCAAGACCGCCGAAGAGCACCCGAAGCTTCCGGGCACGATTTTTTCTGCCGCCGAAGAGGTCGAAAAGGCAGGAGGCAAGGCGCTGCCGTGCATCGTCGACATTCGGTATGAAGAGCAAGTGATTGAGGCGGTGTCCAAGGCCATCAAGACCTTTGGCGGCATCGACATTCTCGTAAACAATGCAAGCGCCATCAGCCTTACGGGGACGATCGAAACGCCCATGAAGCGTTACGATTTGATGCACCAAATTAACACGCGAGGCACGTATCTGTGTTCGCAGGTGTGTTTGCCGCATCTGTTGAAATCGCAAAATCCCCACATTCTGAATCTCTCGCCGCCGCTGAACATGGAGGAGCGTTGGTTTGCCCCACACGTTGCTTACACAATGGCGAAGTTCGGTATGAGCATGTGTGTGCTTGGCATGGCGGGCGAGTTCCGAGGTCGTGTTTCGGTCAATGCTCTGTGGCCAAAGACGGTGATTGCGACCGCCGCCGTACAGAATCTGCTCGGGGGGGATTCGATGATTGCAGCGAGCCGTAAGCCCGAAATCATGGCTGATGCGGCACATTGGATCTTCGCGCAGGGTAGGGAGTGCACTGGAAACTTCTTCATCGATGAAGACGTGATGCGCAAGTCGGGCAAGACCAACTTGGATGAGTACTCCGTCGTGCCCGGCGGCGAGTTAATCCCCGATTTCTTTGTGTAGACGACATCAAACAAAGTTGCCCCCAAGCGTCCGGTGTGGCACCGATTTTGTGTGGGAAGTAGCAACGCCACGACAGACGGCATTCGCGTGACGGTTGAGGCCCAGTATGTGGCCGAGCAATCGGCGCCGCTCGCCCATCGCTACGTGTTTGCATACCGCGTTCGGATCGAAAATGAGGGCCGCGAACCCGCGCAACTGCGCACCCGACATTGGATCATCACCGACGCGACGGGTCATGTGGAGGAAGTCCGTGGGCCCGGGGTCGTTGGCCATCAACCGCGGCTCGAGCCCGGCGAGCACTTCGAGTACACCAGTGGGTGCGTGCTTCGAACACCGCGCGGGGAGATGCGCGGCACCTATCAAATGTTCCGCAGCAACGGCGCGATGTTCGATGCAACCATTGCTCCATTTTCGTTGGAGTTGCCGATGACGCTCAATTAGCAGTCAGTCTCAGTTTCGAAATTCGAGTGGGCGGCGGTCTTGCATGAGGGGGAAGAACGCGATGTTTGGACCAAGATGCGCGAGGACGACTTGTTCAACGTAGTTGTCCGCGGCCGTGGGTCCGGTGTTGACGCGGAAGCTGTACGTGATGGCACCGCCCTTCGTGTAGAGCGTGTCGAGCAACTTCTTTCGTTCATCGTACCACTTTCCGGGGCACGAATGGTCCAGTGCGAAGCCGACGCTCCACGCAACTAGCTGCGCGGCTAAGAGGGGCCATCCCAAAAGGGAAATCGACTCAACACTCACCGTCGTCGCCACGCCTGCTGCGTTTTCGGCAATCGCTACTTCGCTCGCCGTTCCGGCGGTGCGGACGCCTTGCAGCGCTGCGCGTGCGGCTGATTTCAGCTCCGCAAGGTAGATTTTTTTTGCTGCGTTTAGCGCCACGCCTTCGCCAGCAGTAGCCAAAAGCGCGCGATTCGAAGCCCATTCGAGGGTGCTTGGTGCCTTCGCGCCGATCCCTTCGAGGCCTTTGAAGTTCGCCCGCACGAAGGGGTCGAGGATGTCACGGAGTTTCGCAACCCGTTCCGGCATCACCCCCGCGTCACTGG
>JAHFDX010000065.1 GCA_023248785.1 Myxococcales bacterium | reverse complement strand
CTACGCCGCATCACTCGGCCCTTTCCGAAGTTCACTCCCTTGCAGTTCGAAGCAACCGGACGCTACTGCTCGCGCCTAGCAGCACAGCAACGGCAATCCCTCCTACGTGAAACAGGAGCGAATGGGGCCACGACCCCGCGCCCGCACATCGAAAAAGCCTCCAAGCGCTTGCTGCCATCGCACCGAGCCCCGCAATCGTTGCGAGCCAAGGCGCTGCGTGAGGCCGTTTCGTAACCACCATCAATGCGGAGGCGAGGATGTAACTCCCTGTCCCCACGAACGCGATTTCGGTCATGCAGTCGAGACCTAACCACCCTAGAACAGGACCCCGTTGCCCCGTTGCGAGCACGAACGCCGTCGCAAAAGCCACGAGCACCCCCGCGATCGCCCATATGGGCCGAGCTGTTCGCAATGCGCGTTGCCACGACAGGTCTGCGGCCAGGACAGGGAATAGCGACGCAATCGACGGCCAATTTTGCTCGATCTCCCGGGCGCGATCGGTGCTGTCCAACAGTTCAATTTCGGCGGACATGCAGGCCGACGAAAGCGACCATGGCTCACTTGCGCTTCGTCGCGTGCGCTCCTCTTGAAGAACATCTTCGGCGACGCCCATCAGCCAGGCAAGCGCACCTCGCTCTCTTCGCTCACGACGTTCTTGGTGCAGCCGCGCGAATGTCACGAGTGCAAGCTCGACGGCGGTTTCTTGATCCTTTGTACTTTCGGTGAACTGTGAAATCAGGGGTCGTGCGAGGCGCGTGAGCCACTCTTCGAGCGCCTGGGAATCGTGCGCTGCGTAACGCGTCGCGAGCGCATCGAGCGACGCCGCCAGCGCCGGGCTCACAGGTTCGCGATCCATCGGATGCAGAATTGTATCACATGCGGCTTCCGTCGAAATCGGTTATGCGGCGGGAGCACACGTGAGGAAAAAGGGAAATTCTCTACGAAACATCGTTCGCACCCTCGCGTTCATCGGGTCGCTCGCTGCTTTTTTCGTGCTCCTCTCGCGTCAGGACCTAACGCAAGTGATCGGCCTCGTGCGCAAAGCGGGTCTTTCTGTCGTGCTGATTCTCGTTCCGTATTTTGTGGCGCTTTGCTTTGACAGCATTGGCTGGCGACTTCTTTTCGCGCGCCTTCGCGCCCGCCCCCCGGTGCCCCGCCTTTTTGCGATTCGCCTCTGCACGGAAGCTCTCAACGTGAGCCTTCCCGCGGGTGCTGTGTTTGCAGAAACGCTGTCGCCGCTGCTACTTCGTGACCGAGCGGGCGTTGCTATGCCAGATGCTGTGGCTGCGACGCTCGGAAAAAAGTGGATCGTGATGCGATCGCACGGTCTTTACATTGCCCTTAGCGTCCTTTGCGGCGGTGGCGTCTTAGCGGCGCACTCTCGCGAACTTATTGGTACCCAAGGTTTGCCTTGGCTCGTGTTCATTTCAGCGTTTGTCCCCATGGGGCTCTCACTTGGAGTGGGTGCTTCGCTCACGCGTGGCTCTGTCGCCACACGGATCCAACATTGGCTCTCGAAGCTTCCGGGACGCGTGGGCGCGTTCTTCACTTCGAGAAAAGGGGCATTCGTACAAACTGACGCGCAGCTCTCGGTGCTTGACGATCGCGGCCCCGTGCCAAAGGGCCTCACGACAGCATTTTTCCTTTTGGCGTGGTTCTGTGAGTCGGTGGAGAGCTGGCTCATTCTCCGGGTGCTCGGCGCGAACGCGGCATTCGTTCAGGTTCTTGCGTTCGAAGCGGGCCTGTCGTTGCTTCGGAATTTTTTCTTCTTTGCGCCGGCGGGTCTGTTTTTTCAGGACCTGGGATACCTGCGCTGCTTTTCGGCCTTGGGCTTGACCGACGCCGCTTCGGTGGCAACCGCGTTCGTGGTGCTCAAACGCGCGAAAGAATTGGTGTACGTAGGCATCGGTTATCTCGCATGGATCGTGATGGGCGTTTCTTTTAGACGGGCCAGTGGGGCTGTGGACGGTGAGACGCATGGACGAACGTAAGCGCATTCTCTTTATCTGCGGTTCGCTCAACCAAACTACACAGTTGCACGCAGTCGCGAACGAGCTGGGTGAGTGTGAGCAGCGGTTTACGCCGTTCTATGGCACGGGAATGACGCACGTCGGCGTGCTCATCGGCCTCGCCGAAACGACGATTGCCGGAACGAAGAGGGCTGCGTGGTGCTTCGACTATCTGCGAGATCACGGGCTATCGATCGACTATCGCGGGCGCGAAGGTTCGTACGATCTCGTGGTGACGTGCTCCGACGTGATCCTGCCGCGAAACATTTGGAACACGAAGGTTGTGCTCTGCCAGGAGGGCGCGGTGGATCCCGACGGATGGGAATACCGATGGGTCAAACGCTTGCCTTTTGTACCAAGGTGGCTCGCCGGCACGGGTATGACCGGCATGAGCCACACGTACGACACGTTCTGTGTAGCAAGTGAGGGCTTCCGGGATTTCTTCGTCGAACGCGGCATCGATCGAGCCAAGTTGGCGGTCACTGGCATACCCAATTTTGATGACTGCAAGCGGTTTTACAACAACACGTTCCCACACAAAGGGTACGTACTCGTTTGCACTTCCGACCTGCGTGAAACCGCTCACGCAGACGATCGAACCGAGCTCGTTAAACGTGCCCTTCGCATTGCGGCAGGGCGTGCACTTCTGTTCAAGCTACATCCGAATGAACACGTAGAAAGGGCGACTCAAGAGATCAAATCGCTCGCTCCGCATGCGCTCATTTTTTCGACGGGAAGCGCCGAGGAAATGATTGCGAACTGCGACGTATTGATTACGCGGTGGTCTTCGGTCGTGTACGTGGGCTTTGCACTTGGAAAGGAAGTTTTTACTAGCTTCAATGTCGACGAAGTTCGTCGCTTAACCCCCAACCAAAACGGCGGAACTTCTGCCCGAAACATTGCAAATGTGTGTCGCGAACTTCTTCGGATGGATGTGCCACCGCCTCGTCTTTCAGACGGTCCGATGAAGGCTTCACCATTGTCCTACCTGCGGATCGACCTATGAAAATCCTCGTTGTCATTCAGGCGCGCACGGGTTCAACACGTTTGCCCGGTAAGGTGCTCCTTCCGCTCGCCGGCGCACCATTGCTTGTGCGCATGGTCGAACGAGTGCGCGCGGCGCATACACCTTTCGAAATCGTGGTAGCGACCACGACCGATCCGGTCGACGACATGATCGTTAGACTTTGCGAGCGACACAGCATTCCAGTGTTTCGCGGCCATCCAACAGACTTGCTCGATCGTCACTATCAAGCGGCGGCTGCGCATCGGGCCGAGCTCGTTGTGAAGATCCCTTCGGACTGCCCGCTCATCGATCCACGCGTGATCGACCGCGTGCTTGGTGCGTATGAACCGGGTCTCGACTTTGTGTCGAATCTGTATCCGGCCACGTACCCCGATGGAAACGATGTTGAGGTGATGACGTTCAACGCGTTGTCAATTGCCGCGAAGGAGGCGAACAAGCCTCACGAACGTGAGCACACAACCCCGTTCCTATGGGATCAGCCTGCTCGATTTCGGCTTGCGAATGTTGTTTGGGAAACCGGAGAGGACGAGTCGATGACGCGTCGTCTTACTGTTGATTACGCGGAGGACTACGCCATGCTTGCGGCCGTTTTCGACGCGCTTTACAAGCCCGCGCGGCCGATTTTTTCGCTCGACGACATCTTACGTTATCTCGATGCGCACCCGGAAGTCGACGCACTCAATAAGAAATTCTGCGGTGTGAACTGGTACCGCCATCATTTGGATCAATTGCGCACGGTGACCACGGATCAAACAAGAATCCTGGAGACCAATCAATGAACGCCTCTGCCGACCTTGCGCTGTCTGAGCTTGCCCTCCGCGTGCGCGAGCACATCGTTCGCTTGTCCACGAACGGCGGCTGTTTCATTGGTGCATCGCTCTCGTGCACAGACCTGCTTGCGTATCTGTATAAGGAGGTGCTCGACATCACCCCCGAGCGCGTCACCGATCCCGAACGCGACTACTTGCTTCTGTCAAAAGGGCATGATGTGCCTGCGCTATACGGCACGCTGGCCGAGCTTGGGTACATCGAGCGCGAGCGACTCCAAAATCACTTGAAGACGACCGATTCGATCTATTGGCATCCGAACCGTGCGATTGCGGGCATTGAATTTCACTCGGGCTCGCTTGGGCATTTGCTTTCGGTTGCGTCCGGCATCGCCATGGATCTTCGGATGCGCAAGTCGAAGCATCGGGTGTTCGTCATTCTTGGTGACGGTGAGCTCAACGAAGGTTCCGTGTGGGAAGCGCTTCTGGTGGCAAGTGCACACAAGCTCGACAACCTGGTTGTCATTGTCGATCGTAACGAGTTTCAGGCGAACATTCGCACCGAAGAGCTCATTCCCTTAGAGCCGCTCGGTGCGAAATTCGAGGCATTTGGAGCAAGCGTCTCGCGCATAGACGGCCATTCGTTTGTGGCGCTGCGTGGAGCATTCGGCACGCTTCCTTACGCAACCGGCAAGCCGAGCGTTGTGATTGCCGACACAGTGCGAGGCAAGGGTTTGCCCAGTATCGAGAAGCGAGCCGATCGTTGGTTCGTCAACTTCACAAAGGAGGAAGTAGCCATGCTCCTTGCCGAACTGCACGGACACGCCCAAGCCACGTTAACCAGTGACACCCTCATGGTGCGGTGATGAGTTACGAAGACACGCTCTTTGAACTTTGCCAAAACGACGAGCGCATCGTTGTCATGACAGCGGAGAATCGAGCAGCGATCCGCGGCCTTCCGCCGAAGTTGGGCGAGCGGTTTATCGATGTAGGCATTGCCGAACAAACCATGATCGGGATGGCCGCGGGGCTCGCACTTCGAGGTCGCGTTCCCATATGTCACTCGCTTGCAACGTTTCTCACACTGCGCGCATTCGAGTTCATTCGAACCGACGTGGGCATTCCCCGATTGCCAGTGAAGCTTGTGGGCGGTGTTCCTGGTTTCTTGAGCGATGCGAACGGGCCGACCCATCAGGCTATCGAAGACATCGGAATATTGCGCTGCATCCCCCACATGCAAATTGTGTGTCCTTCTGATGAAGTGGAACTAGAAGCGGCATTGCCCATCATCATGAAAAGTAACGCGCCGTGTTACATTCGTTACAATGCCTGTCCCCCTGCTGTGAAGCACAGTGAGCCTTTTGAATTTGGGAAAGCTGAGACGTTGAGCGAAGGGCGCGACGTGACGCTTCTTACGTACGGCTTTTTGCTGCGGGAAGTGTGGAAGGCAAGGGAAGTGATCGAATCGCGTGGCTACAGCGTGCGCGTTGTCAACGTGCGAACGCCAAAACCACTGGATGAGAAAGCGATTCTCAAGGCTGCGAAGGAAAGTTCACTCACTGTGATTATTGAGGATCACTTTTTAACCGGAGGCTTGTACAGCATCGTATCGGAGGTGCTCGTGAGGCATGGAGTGATGGGCCGCGTATTGCCCATTGCTCTTGAGGAAAAATGGTTCAAGCCCGCGCTGCTCGCTGACGTGCTCTCGCACGAGGGATTCACCGGCGAACAGTTGGCCCATAAAGTGCTCCGTGCGCTGGGCTAGTGTCCTCGGTCCGCGAATTGCCAAGCGAATGCAGACTCAGGACATCAGGTCGATGCTGCGTCGATAAGGAAGTGCCCAATGCCAAGTCAAATTCGTCTTAAAGCTGAGTATCCGGTGATCGCGAAGAGTGACGCATTGTTTGCGCGCGTCGAGCAACTCATCCCTGCCAAGACGCAGACGCTCGCAAAAGGGCCTGGGCAATATGTAAACGGCGTGGCTCCGAAGTTCGCAGAGCGCGGCAAGGGGTCGCATCTTTGGGATGTCGATGGCAACGAGTACATCGACTTTCAGATGGGCATCGGACCGCTGTCGCTGGGCTATTGCTACGACACCGTCGATAACGCCGTGGTCAATCAGTTGAAGAAGGGCATCACTTTTTCGCTCGTTCATCCTCTCGAAGTGGAGGTGGCAGAACTCGTTCGCGAGGTGGTCCCAGGCGCAGAAATGGTGCGCTACAGCAAGACCGGATGCGATGTCACAACCGCGGCGGTTCGTCTCGCACGCGCTCACACCGGACGGAGCAAGGTTCTTTGTTGCGGCTACCACGGTTGGCACGACTGGTACATTGCGGTCACCGATCGCAATCGTGGCATTCCGCCTCACACGCAAGAGTTGAGCTACACGTTCAACTACAACGACATCAACGGGCTTATCGATTCGCTCGATAGCGACGTCGCATGCGTCATCCTCGAGCCCACGGTGTTTGAAGCCCCGCGCGACAATTTTCTTCAAAAAGTGCGCAAAGCATGTGACGAATCGGGCGCGCTTCTCATCTTCGACGAGATGTGGACGGGGTTTCGTCTTGCAACGGGTGGCGCGCAAGAGTTCTTCGACGTGCGAGCAGACCTCGCGTGCTTTTCCAAAGCGGTCGCGAACGGCATGCCGCTTTCCATTTTGACTGGCCGGCGCGAGGTGATGCAGCTTTGCGAAAAAGACGTTTTCTTCTTCACAACCTTTGGAGGCGAAGCCCTGTCGCTCGCAGCCGCGAAGGCAACGATTGAGGAGATTCGCAGCAAGCGCGTTCCAGAACAGCTTGCGCGCCAGGGAAAAAAGATCAAAGACGGATACAATTCAATCGCCCAAAAAATGGCCATGAACTACACGTCGTGTGTCGGATTCGATTGCCGCACGCTCGTCACGTTTGATGCGAAAGCGGGTAATCCACTTGAGATGAAGTCGCTCGTGCAGCAGGAGCTCATCAAGCGAGGCGTGCTCTGGTCGGGCTTTCACAACATGTGCTTTTCGCACGACGATGCCGATGTGGATCACACCTTGGAGGCCTATGGTGAGGTGCTCCCGATTTTGAAGCGTGCGGTTGACGAGAATTGCGTGCGTGCGTCTTTGCGAGGCGAGCCGGTCGAGCCTGTATTTCGCAAGACCTCGCAGTTCAACACCAAACCCAAGAAGGCGCCGCCAGCTCCATGACGACGCTCTTCTCGCTCGAAAACAAAGTCGCACTTGTGACTGGGGCCCTGGGTCTTCTCGGCAAAGAGCATTGCTATGCGCTGTCTGAAGCAGGCGCGCATCTCGTTTTGACGGATGTCGACCATAGGTCGTGTCAGAGCCTTGCGCGTGAGTTTCGGTCGGCGATTGGTGTGGGGGCTGACATTACGAGCAAGGCGAGCGTGGAGGCGCTACATCAAGCGGCCCTCGAACGGTTCGGCAAGGTCGATGTGCTTGTGAACAACGCGGCCCTGAACGACAAATTTGAATCACCGCAGGCGGCGGCGGACCTTTCGAAGTTTGAAAACTACCCACTCGAACTTTGGCAACGAGCCATCGATGTGAATGTCACCGGAATGTTCCTTAGTTGCCAGGTGATTGGCGCTGAAATGGCCAAGCATGGTTCGGGCAGTATCGTCAATGTGGCTTCGACGTACGGTCTCGTTGCACCCGATCAGTCGCTTTATTGCAAACCAGATGGGACGCAGAGCTTCTACAAATCGGCGGCATACCCGGTGACCAAGGGCGCGGTCATTTCATTGACCCGTTTTTTGGCGACCTATTGGGGCGCGCACAACGTTCGAGTTAACGCGCTGTGTCCGGGGGGCGTTGAGAATGGTCAAGACGAGTACTTCGTAACGAAATATGCACACCGAACGCCGCTGGGTCGCATGGCCGCGAAAGACGACTACCGCGGTGCGATCGTATTTCTCGCCTCGAGGGCGTCCAGCTACATGACCGGATCGATCCTCGTTGTCGATGGTGGGTGGACGGCATGGTAGTCGCATCGCAAAAGACGCGCGCCGAGGATGGTGACCGCGAGTGGGGGCCCAAGGCGACACTGTCGCTATCGGAATTGCGCACACGCGCGCGGCGTTTGCGTCTCGTGGTAAGCGACAATGACGGGGTGTTGACGGACGCGGGCGTCTACTACTCAGAGCGCGGCGAAGAACTAAAGCGTTTCAGCGTGCGGGACGGAATGGGTGTTGAACGCTTGCGTCAGGCCGGCGTGACTACCGGGATTCTTACACGTGAAATTAGCGGTTGCGTCAAAGCGCGAGGTCAAAAACTAAAACTGCCTTTCGTCTGGCTTGGGGTGCTCGACAAGTGTGCACACCTCGACACAATTCTCCAAGAAGCCAAAATAGACATCGCGGAGCTCGCGTTTATTGGTGACGACGTAAACGACACTGAGCTCATGCGAACCGTCGGGGAGGCCGGGTTGACCGCCGCTCCCTACGATGCGATGGCGATCGCTCGTGACAGCGCGCACTACGTGTGCCGTTCTTCTGGAGGCTTCGGAGCATTTCGTGACTTCGCAGAATGGATCTTAGAGCTACGAACTTAACAAACCCCGAGGGGGGGTTGACGAACTTCATTGAGGGCCAATCATGAGCTCAACTCAAGTCCGAATCGGGAATCGATACGTGGGCGACGGCGAGCCGGTATTTGTGATTGCCGAAATTGGGATTAATCACAACGGCTCGCTCGAAATCGCAAAGAATCTCATCGACGGCGCGGCTGCAGCGGGTTGCGATTCCGTGAAATTTCAAAAACGCACACCGGAAGCGTGTGTCCCTCGCGACCAGTGGCTCATCGAGCGTGACACGCCGTGGGGTCGAATGACGTATATCGACTATCGGCATCGAGTCGAGTTTGGCCTTGAGCACTACAAGGCCATTGATCGTCATTGTCGGCGGCGCAAGATTCAATGGTTTGCGTCCTGTTGGGACGAAGACGCTGTCGAATTCATCGAGCGGTTCGACGTGCCCGCGTTTAAAGCTGCTTCCGCATCGCTCACGGATCATTCACTTTTGCGCCGCAAGCGGGCAACGGGCAAACCGCTCATCCTTTCGACTGGGATGTCGACTACAAGCGAAATCGAGGCCGCGGTGCGTGCGGTGGGCGAGCGGGCCCTTCTTCTCGCCCACGCCACCTCAACGTATCCGTGCCCTCTCGATCAGCTCAACTTGCGCATGATTCATACGCTGAAGGCTCTTTATCCGGCGGTGCCCATCGGTTACTCAGGTCACGAAACAGGTCTCGCACCGACCAGCGCGGCCGTCGCGTTGGGTGCAACGTTCGTCGAACGACACATCACTCTCGACCGCGCAATGTGGGGAAGTGATCAGGCCGCGTCGGTTGAGATTGCAGGCCTCATCAAGTTGGTTAAGAACCTTCGCGACGTCGAGCGCGCCTTGGGCGACGGCGTCAAGCGGGTGTACGAAGCAGAACTTTCGCAACGCAAGAAGCTGCGGCGCGTGCCATCGGTTGAGCTGATTGCCCATACCCATATGAATGGCGCACACGTTTCTTCCTCTTCGTCGCCCTCGCTTCCAGGTGTCTAAGCCCATGGGCTTTCGATGACCACGCTTCTTGCCTTGCTCTCCAACTGGGAGATCTTGTCACCCGCATTGATTGTGGCGTGGTCGTTCGTCATGATGGCGCTCGAGCGCGCGTTTCCGTACGACCGGCAGAAGTTTTTGCGCGAGGGGATCTTCGTCGACTTCTTTTGGTACACACTCGTCCACTCGTACGTGATGGGCCTTGTGATCAAGGCGGTCATCTCGTGGATGGACTCAAGGTCAGGACTCTCGAGATTGCATCTCGTCACCGATTGGCCGCCTTGGGGTCAATTTCTCTTTTTCTGGGTGACCCACGATTTTTACATCTATTGGTTTCACCGACTCCAACACAACAACAAGTACCTCTGGCGCGTTCACGAGGCGCATCACTCGGTTAAAGAGGTTGACTGGGTCGCAGGCTCGCGTTCACACGCGCTGGAGATTTTGATCAACCAAACGATCGAGTACGCGCCGATCGTTTTGCTTGGTGCACACCCCGACATGGCGCTGATGAAGGGAACACTCGATGCCGTTTGGGGCATGTACATCCACTCGAACATCAACGTGAAGTCGGGATGGGTTCAGTACGTGTTCAACGGGCCAGAGATGCACCGGTGGCACCACTCGAATCACCTCAGTGAAGGTGGAATTAACTACTCCACCAAGATTTCAATTTGGGATTGGCTCTTTGGGACAGCGTATTTGCCAAAGGGCGAGAAGCCACCGGCGTACGGGTTGAGCGGTGGCGTCGAGTTTCCCGGCGTCGGTAATGCGAAGGCGCAGAGCGTAGTCGGAAAGTTTGTGGAAACGGCGTTTGATTATGCGAGGCAACACGCGTACGCGTTTCGGTCGTTTGGGAGAGACACCGTGCCCGTAGAGGCGGAGGTTCACAGAGGGCAGCAGCGCGGTTGAGGGCGATAAGGGCATCGAACCCCGTACCTTCCTCCCGCTCCACTCTGATTCCGTGGTAGCACCGGCCCACCATGCCTTCTTGGCTGCAGGAAATTCTCGCGATCATCGCGCTGCTTGTGGTGATTGCCCTCGTGATCGAGCGCTTACCGCGCGTGGATCTCGGACACTCCTCGAGCTTTCGTTTGCGCCGCTTTGGCTCGTGGTTTCCCCTCGGGCTCACGTACGCCTTTTTGTACTTTGGGCGTTACAATTTGAACATTCTCACAACCCCGCTCGCGGCCGGCGCCACTGCATACCTCACCAAGGCCGAGTTTTCCGACGTCTATGCGGTAGGCACCGCCGTGTACGGAGTTTCGTTCATTGTGAATGGTCCGCTCACCGACAAGATTGGTGGACGAAACACGATCATGATTGCCGCGATCGGCGCGGCGCTTTCCAATCTGGCGCTGGGGTTTGCCATTCGCTCAGGTAATGCTTCGCATGCCGTGCGGTGGATCACCTGGCTCTACGCAGCCAACATGTACTTCCAGAGTTTCGGCGCCGTATCGATCGTCAAGGTGAACGCGGCTTGGTTTCACCTGCGCGAGCGCGGCACGTTCGGGGGCATTTTTGGGATCCTCATCTCACTCGGAATCTACTTCGCGTACGACTGGTCGGGCCTCGTCGCCCACGCAGCGGGCTA
>JAHFDX010000655.1 GCA_023248785.1 Myxococcales bacterium | reverse complement strand
AGATCGAAATCAAACGCCCGCGTGCCTACAATGCTCGCAGACGGCAGCGAAGCAAGGGCGCGTTGGGCATGTGCGAGATCGCGGACCGCCTGTTGATAAAGCGCTTCTTTCCGATCCGGATGCTTGAGTAAGAAGTTGGCGAGCGTGTCGTCGCCCAGATCTTCGAGGAGCAGCCATCCATCTGTGCTGCGGTCGACGTACACTTGAGGCACCGAGACGTCATGACTTTCCAAGAGCTTCCGCACCTCGAGAAAGGGCCATTCGCTGTGCGCGGCGGTTTTTTGCACCTCTTCGGCCCTAGAGCCGTCGGGTACAAACATGGCGATTGCGCGCGTGCCATCGTCCCACCGCAAGCGGAAGTACTTGCGGCTCGACGCTCCGCCCGGCATCGCTTCAACACGAAACACAGTGTTCGGGCGGAAGTTTGCGGCCATCTCCGCGAGAGTGGCGTCGCGAAACGTGTGTATGGGGTCGGGCAACGGCGCGATGGGACCGGACATCGTGTGAGCGTCGGAGACTACCATTGATCCGCCCTAATTCCGGATGGCCGATTCGCCCCGTACTGGTCGCGCTGAAAATGACCGAAGAGTCAGAAATGGCCTTGTCACGCTGGCTTGATGTTCTTGTGCAGTGGAATGCGAAAATGGATCTCACCGCAGCACGATCGATCGAGGAGCTTGTTGATCTCATGATCGCAGATGCGTGCGCAATATCGCCTTCGATACCGATGGGGGCAAACATCGTCGACGTTGGCACGGGCGCAGGTGCGCCGGGTCTTGCGCTTGCGTTGTTGCGCCCAGATCTCAAGGTTACGCTTGTTGAGCCCTTGGTGAAGCGCGTGAGCTTTTTGCGAACGGTTCTCGGTACGGTCAACCGCTCCGATGTGACGGTGCAGAGGGCTCGTTTGGATGAGCTCGAGAACAGCGCGTGGGACGTCGCCGTTTCAAGAGCCACGCTTGCGCCCGAGCAATGGCTGCGCGAAGGTCTTCGGATTGCGAAGCGCGTCGGGGTGCTTCTCGCGCGTGAGGCGAGTCCTGTCGTGCAAGGCACGTCGATGACTGTTCACCTCGAGTACGCTTGGCCACTCACGCACGCGATGCGCACGTTTGTGGTCTATGAACGCGTCCTACTTGCAACCTGAGTTCACTCTTTGGGGGTGGGCAAAACGGTTTCCTTCGACATTCCGAGTACACGTGCCAAGGCCCCTCGGATCTTTGCAAGCAATCCTTCGAGCGGCACGAAGAACACGGGCACAACGAGCAACGAAAGGAGGGTGGAGCTGATGACACCACCGATGACCGAGATCGCCATCGGGGAGCGAAACTCACTGCCATCTCCCTTGCTGAGAGCTGTGGGAAGCATGCCCAAGATCATGGCGGCGCTTGTCATCAAGATAGGACGAAGACGCTCCGGTCCTGCCTCAAGCATGGCCTGCAGCGGTGTCTCGCCGTGTTCTCGCACGCGCACAAGGGCGCGATCGAGCAGCAAGATCGCATTCTTTGTGACGAGACCCATGAGCAACAAAATTCCAATGATCGATCCCATCGCGATCGTGGTCTTTGCGAGGAACAGACCGACGAACGCGCCCACGAGGGCGAGCGGAAGCGTCAGCATGATCGAGATTGGATGAACGAAGCTCTCGAACTGCGAAGCCAACACCACATAGATGAAGACCAGGGCGAGAATGAACGCAGTGCCGAACGACTCGTTCGTTTCGTTCATCTGACGCACTTGCCCGTCGAGGTAATATTGCGCGCCCTCCGGCATGGGAATTTTCGCAAACGCTGCCTTCAGCTCCGGCACAAGATCGCCCAGCGCGCGCCCCTTTGGATAAGCCCAAATGACAATCTGCCTCTCGCGACCTTCGCGCTCAATAACGGCGGGCCCCTCGGCATGCTCGACATGCGCGACGTCGCGCAGGGCAATTCGGCCCCGCGGCGTCCAAAGGCTTGTATTGAGCAAATCGCTTACGCCCTTTCGATCGGTCTCGTGGAGGCGAACCATGATCGGCGTTTCATCTTTGCCTTCGCGAAGCTTACCGGCCTCTTCGCCAGTCATTGACGCGCGCATGGTCATCGCGAGTTGCGCCACAGCAACACCCGCCGCCGCGGCCTTTTCGCGATCGACCACAATGCGCACTTCCGGCAAGCCAGGCGTGTGTTTCATCTGCACGTCGGTCATGCCCGGTACAAGCTTCATGGCGCGCTCAAACCGCTGCGCAAGAGGCTCGAGCTCTCCGTAGGTGACCGCACGCACCTGCACCATGATGGGTGCCTCGCTCGCAGCGCCTTCCACGAAGGGAGGATCGGCCACGGCAATCTTCGCATCCGGAATTTCGTTGATCGCCTGACGTGCGAGGTCTTTGAGCGCGGCGATGCCAACACTTCGTTGGCTTTTCGGAACCGTAACCACGCGCCACTTGATGCGGTGCGCATCCCCGTTGGGACCAATTGTGCTTAATACGGTTACAATTCTCTTGTCGGCGAGAAGTTTTCTCTCGGCCGCCAAACCAAGGCGTGCGGTTTCATCGATCGAGGTACCTGCGGGTAGTTCGATTTCGGCCACGAACTGGCTGCGATCTTCGGCGTTGACGAACTCGTTGCCCGAAAGCCCGGCGAGCGCGCAACTGCCAAGCAGCGAACCGAATGCGACAACGCCAACGGTCGTGCGCGTGAGCCAGCTCCGCAGAGCCCAGCGAAGTGCTACACGGTATACGTCCTCGATCGCGTGAAATGCAGCTAAGAAAGGCCGTTTGAGGGCAAGGAACGGATCGCGCTTGTTCGGATCG
>JAHFDX010000654.1 GCA_023248785.1 Myxococcales bacterium | reverse complement strand
TTTCCCGCCAGTGGCGATCAAGCAACCCGCCATCAACAGGTTCGTCCCACCTTGGCGCGGAGAATTCCATGCCGTATTTTTCACGATATCCCTCGAATTGCCCATGTCCCAACATCGGCAAACCCGGGAGCGTGACAAGTAATGTGCAGATTGCGAAGTACTTGTCTTGCGTTCCGAATTGTACCGCAGCTGGGTCTTCGTCAGGGTTGTTCATGAAGTTGACGAAGCGCCCAAGCATCTCCTTGTCGTACTCAAGGACGTTGCGCACAAGCGTTCGAAAGTTCGCATTGTCCTCCGTCTTGGTCATGTTCATGAACGCAGAGTTGTACACACGGTGCATGCCGAGCGTGCGGACGAAGTACCCTTCAAGCAACCAAAACGCTTCGGCCAAGAGCAGCGTGTCGGGCGCTTGGACGGCCACTTGATCCACAAGCTCCCGCCAAAATTCGCGCGGCATCAAGCGATCGAATTCCGCTTGCGTGAGTGCAAATCGCCCGCGGGACGCGATGGCTTCCTGTCCGCCGGGCAGTGGATACCAAAGTCTTTGAAAGTGCTGGCGCGTAAGTGTCATCGCGGCATCGAACCGCAAAATTGGGAATTTCTTCGCGACCTCAATCACGAGATCGAGCATCGCTTTACGAACGTCGGCCAGAGAATAATCGAGCTGCGCTGTGTCATTCCATGGAGTGCTTGTCCCGTCGTTGCCGTGATAAATGTACCTCGCCCCGTTCTGATCTCGACGTTCAAACACGACGGCCGCATCGGTACGCGAAACATAACCATCCTCGATCGCAATCGACGTTCCACCATGCACTGCCACTTGCTGCGAAAATCGGTACGAGCCATACGGCGACGTGTTCGATTGCACGAATCGATCCGGATGCTCGTAAACCCATCGACTGTCGATTCCCATGTGATTGGGCACCAGGTCAGCGGCTAGCCGAATTCCATAACGCCGCGCGCGCGTGCGTAGATCATCAAGGGCTGCTTCACCCCCAAGTCTCGGATCGATCACGTATTCATCGACGGAGTAGGCAGACGCAACGGCGTCATACATCCCTTGCAAGTGCTTTACGCGACGAGACGCCTCGCTGCGCTTCCACACACCAATGAGCCATAGGCCCGTGATTCCGCGTTCACTCTGGGCATGAAGCTCTTCGTCAGGAATCGCGTCGAGCGTCTCGATGGCACGGCCGTATGTACGTGAGAGCTGCGCCAACCATACGTATGTCGACTTCGCAAGGAGCACGACTTCAGGCATCCATTCGCGGTCGATTGTGTACCTCGCGGCATCGCTTGACTCGCCCTGAAGATCGAAAGCAAGCACCGGTGCAGGTCCGCCCTTCAGACCATGTGCATTGCCACGCTCGCGCCATCTTCGTTCTTCGATGTGTGCCGTCAAAACGAGCATCCAGCGCTTGTAATCACCGAATCCTTGAACTGATTCCGGGTACCTTGCCAAGAGATATTCAATCTGCGCAACTGCGCTCGCACCTGCATGGTCGGCAGGCGCCACGAGTACGTCGTAGAAAGTCTTGGAGCGCGAGGGGTCTTCGCGATCCGAAGTGGGGGTGCGCACAAGCCATGCATCTGCCGTTTCGAGCAGCGGTTCTGGAAGATCGGTGTCGTGCAAACATGCCTTGAGCGGCGCATACGCGGGATTCCGATTCGCCGCTCGTACGAGCAAGAGCTCCTCAAATGCCCAACTGCCGTTCGATCGCCCGTCCTCTTCATGCGAGAGGTAATCACGCGCGGGCTCACCCTCCACGACGGACGGTGGCGGGTAGAGATCTACGAAGCGCTCGAGCATTTGTGCGAGCTCGGGACTTTGCTCGTGCGCATACACACTTGGCACCTGCGGAAGGACGCCGCGATCGCCAAGCGTTCGAATGAGCCAGTGCTGCATCTCATGCAAAACCGCGGCTGAAAACAGCTCCGCGGGAGTCACGCCGATCAGCGTTAGGGCATCAAGCAACCGAGCAGCCGCTTCGGAATCCGCCAACACAACGTCGCCCCGAAGGGCAAAGATGTACTGCGCAGCATGCAGACGGAGCGCCCACTCGCGTCGAAGATGAAATCCAATCACTGCTATCTCATCCGTCATTTGCGCGGCCCCGTCCAATTTGAATTTCCGAGTTCAAGGTTTGGCACAGCAAGCCGTTCGAAATAGCGGATTCGCATGTCCCGCACAGGGCCCGTCAGATGACACCAGGCCCGACATGCAGGGAGGTCTCAGAGATGCAAAGGCTGGTTCTCGCTCTTTCAATGTTTTCACTCGTTTCGATCTCTGCAACGAGCTCTGCCGATGAGTCGGCAAGACTGTTGCCAAGTTCGCTCGAAAAGATCGCGGCAACGCAGTTTCCGACCGACAGCAGTTGGTTCATGCAATCGCTCGCGGACACAAAACTCGAGCGAAAAAGCACCCAACAAACGGTTCGTTTGTTTGCCCTGCACACTCTACCGAAGGCAAGGCGCGAACTGCTGATTTCAAAAACACCGGAACTGAAACTCACCGACAACTGGAAGATCGCAATTGGCTGGCGCTCGATGATGTACCCAACCGATCCACATTCTGGGGTGGTTGCGACGGTCGGCCGGCCCTGGTGAGTGGAAGTTAGCAAGTCATTACGCGCGCGAAAAGGAGTGCGTGTCGAACGGATCTTTCCGATAGCTGAGTGGCTCGCACAAGCTCCGCGATCGACGGAGCGACGCCAAGTGCACTTCGATGCGCGCGGGCAGCAGACAGCACGAGCTTCAGATGCGTCGGCGCGTTGAGTTCGGGCTCAGG
>JAHFDX010000653.1 GCA_023248785.1 Myxococcales bacterium | reverse complement strand
CCGTTCCGCACGCAGAAGCGGGACGTGCTTTCGGGCTCCACCATGCCATGGATCACGCAGGTGCGATCGCCGGGCCACTACTCGCAACGCTCCTCTTGTGGATTGGCCTCACCGAGCGCCACGTGTTTGCTCTTGCGATCATTCCCGGCATTGTGGCGGTCGTTTTCGTTCTGTCGGTCAAGGAATCCGCGCGCAAACGTCGGGGAACCGGAAGCAGCTTGCTTCCGCCGGGAACTCTCCCGCCAGAGTTCAAACGTTACATGTGGGTGCTTGTCCTTTTTTGCCTGGCGAACTCATCGGACACGTTTCTTCTCTTGCGAGCCGCAGAGGTAGGCGTAACGATTCATGCGCTTCCTGCCTTGTGGTGCGCGTTTCACATCTCAAAGTCAGTGAGCTCGTTCATCGGCGGGCGCCTCTCTGACACGCAGCCAAGAGTGCGCCTTATCGCAACGGGCTGGTTTGTGTATTCGGGTTCATACGTTGCGATGGCGTTTGCGTCGGAGCCAATTCATGTTTGGCTCACGCTTGTTGTATACGGCACGTACCACGGCCTAGCCGATCCGAGTGAGAAAGCGCTCGTGATGGATCTCGTTCCGAGTCGTGCGCGTGGACGAGGGTACGGCCTCTTTCACTTCGTCGATGGGCTCATGACAATCCCCGCGGGAATTGCCATGGGCGCCGTCTGGACGAAATTCGGATCACGCATTGCACTTCTCGGAGCGTCCGCGGTCGTGGCATCGGCCACCATTCTGCTTATCGCCATGCGATTTTCGGACGGCACCCGTCCCCCGCTCGCGCCCGAGTAACAGCTAACGACGTGGCGCGCGTCCGTGTATCAGCGCTTCATTTGATTGAATCCCGACTTCCGCGTTACATCGCCGATGTCCAAGTCCGATCAATTTCTGCCGCAAGAATGCGACGCAGGATTGCAATAGAACATGCCGTCGTGCTGGCAACGCCCAAGAACGTCTGCGATGTCGATGACAGATTCTGTCGTTTGGACTGCAGCGTATCCACGGCGCAATGAAGCACCCCGACTTCAAACGGAAGGCCATCTTCGAGAACTACGGTTTGCCTCGTGGGATGACGCTCGGGCCGCGAAAGCTCGTAGACTGCTGAGAGATAGGGGCCTGATTCCGTATCGAGAATGGTCGCGCCTTCTCGTTGAAGGGCAGCAAGGTAGCCATAGTTCTGCAGAAGCGAGCCACGGACAGTCACGGCCTTTTGGTTGTCAAACACATGTGCGTCATCCAAAAGCGGCTGGACATCCCCCGCGGAAAAACAATTGTGAATAACGTACGTGTTGCCGGAGTGGTCATCGCGTACCGTCGAAGGAACGGCCACATTTCCGGCATGCCCGCTCAGCATCATGGACTTTCCAACGAAGTACACACCGCGTACCTCGGACGTTCCCTCGCCCGTCTGCATCAGATGATGATACGCAGCCATCCCGCGCGGGTGGTCCACGTTGATGATGACCGCATCGCTTGTCGCGAGCCGATGGATGTCGGGCATCCAAAGACGTGGGTCGAGCCGCTCCGGACGAATTTGCGAGATGTCGACAACTTGGGTCACTGGATCAACCTGCGGATCGGCGTCGATCGACAAGACGCCTCCGTCTGCTTCGTAAGACCGACTCTCGTCGCGAATTTCAGTCTCAATCCGTTCGTCGTGACCTGCCCACGCACGCATCACGTAGAAAATTAGATTGTTGAGAAGCGCCTGGTCGCGCTCGGCGAGCGCCCGGTCGAGAACTGGCCGTAGGCCCTCGTGGTTTGTTGAACGCACGTATTCAATGATCTCGTCGCGTCGCGACCGAGCAAATCCACCAACGAGATTTGACATCATTTGCGTGCTCGACGACACAAAGTAGATCGCCTTTCGGTTAGTCGAACCCACGCGCTGATATTCTGACTCAACCCCGCGCCACCAACGATATGCAGCGCGTCGATGATCGGTATGCGAGTTTGTTAGTAACCGCAACGAGAGGGCGCTCGGACGATCCGCAATTTGAGCCAGCGACGCTTGCCAATGCGATCCCAGCGCTTCAATGAGCTGACTTGCCATGCGCTCGCTTAGTTGAAACTCCTGCTCCAGATCGTTGCGACTCAACTTCAGATCGAAACTCAACAAGCGGTGGCCCAGGGAACATTGGCGAAGTCGATCGTGAAACTTGTTCCATTCAAGCTGATATGCCGTCAACATCGGAACCAGATCATCAATATCGCTTTGGCTCGCAATGAATATGGCGAGACGATCACACCCGTCCCACAGGAAGGCCCTGCTTCGACCCCGCGCGTGGAGGCGCTTCCAATTGCCGACGCCGAGGCCAGCGCGTTCAAATTGCTCGTGCGAAGACGCGAAGTACACATGCCGAATCCAAGGCATGAGCGCTGGCAATCTCATTGCCCCGTATCCAAATGCACAAATGTCGTGAACCTCTGGGTGCGCGCAAAACGGATGAAGGTACGGAAGCGCCGCAATGTGAGCCTCCTCGAGGGCGGCCACTCGGACGACCGCCGAACTCTCAAGCAGGGATGTGTATGTTTGGATGTACGCGTCGAGCTCAGAGGATCGCTTTGCGTTCGGGACGATGGGAAAGGTGCCAGACTGCGGTGAAGATACGGGTTCGGGTTCCGTCGTCTGGGTCGCGAATAATCTGCGCACGTGCTCAATCATCGTTGGCCTCCGGTGGCGCCGTACGGCTTTCGCGATGCCGTCCACGAGCGTAGGAAATGGTAGCGTGGAAATGGTTATGAGCAAGGACCGTGCGCAGCGTCAGAGACCA
>JAHFDX010000652.1 GCA_023248785.1 Myxococcales bacterium | reverse complement strand
ATACGCGCCATCGTCATAAGCGACGCGCGTATATGAGCCGCCAGTGCGAAGGCCGACCTCAATTGGAATCTCGAGCACCTTTCGGCTTTGGTACTTGCCATCGTTGTCGAGAGCAATCCGCTCAAGCCCCCAAAGAGTTCCAACCTGCACGGTGAGGAACGAGAATCCGGTGGGCGTAACGGCTGCGTACGCCACGCCGGACACCGAAAAGCCCGATTGCGGGGGATCGATCGAGCTCACACCAAGGCCAACACCGAAGTACGGGCTGTCGAGCCTCATGAAGATGAACTTACCGTCGGACATCGCCACCAATGCGGCCCGTCCCGAGTCGTGGTCGGCAGCAATGGAGGCGTCACGAAGTCGCGGAATCATGGTGGTTGCCCGCTTCGGCGTGCCGCTTGCGTCAATACGAACGATGGCAGTCACCAGTGTTCCGGCTTCGTCGTGAGCCACACCATCGAGTATCGCCCACACACCGGTGCAGTCGCCCTTCATGTCTCGAATAACGGCGTGTTCAAGCCCTGTGGGGCTGAGGGCGGCGTCGAGCTCAATTCGCTTCAATGGGCCGAACGACCACGATTCGCACTCCTTGGCGCGACTCGCTGCGCACGCAACGGAGAGTTCGCCTGCGGCTGATTTTGCGCCCGACGTTTTCCCCGTCGCGTCCACAGCGGGCGAGCCTTCTACAAACAGACTCGTACGTGCGCCACAATGAACACCGAACACGAGAAGTGATCCAACAAGACAGCTTCCAAACAGTCGCATCGAGGACCGCTTAGCACCAAACGCAGACCGTCACCACGTCACCCAGACAGCTTCGCCATCAACGCGTGGGCGCCCAATCGAACAGCTGCATCAAGAAGATGCCAAAGATCGTACGGCTCGTTCGCAAAGTGCTGGCAGCCCACGTGAATTGCGCTGTCGGACTCGACGAAAAATCGATCCATCGTATCGCGCAAGTCGCCATAAAATGCGTGCGCGAATCGCTCACGAATGCGCAGGTCGCGAAAAAG
Source organism: Myxococcales bacterium (assembly GCA_023248785.1). Taxonomy (GTDB): domain Bacteria; phylum Myxococcota_A; class Polyangia; order Polyangiales; family Polyangiaceae; genus JAHFDX01. The sequence continues at coordinate 1,777 of JAHFDX010000652.1, read as the reverse complement.
CCGCGTACCACGAAAGTCGCGATCGAATGCGTCGCCCAGCAGTTTATTGCCTCTTTTGAGCTCAGAGCCTAAAAATGTACCTGCAATTGATCCATATTCAATCGCTTGGGCGATTCCCTCACCGGTCGTAGGGTCGATGCCCGCGGCTTCACCAACAAGCATCAATCGCCCGCTGCCGACTCGTTCGAGCGCTTCAAGGCCTCGCTCCGCGTAGCGCTTGTTTTTGTAATTCGAAAGATCGAGCCCCAGTGCAGCCAAGCGCTCAGCGAACAAGGGTTCGAGATCGTTCGTTCGCCCGTCTCCTATGCACAGCTTGTAGATGCCTCGACAAACGAGAGATTTGCCGTCGACCGTCGTGGGAAAATCCCAATAGTAGCCGGAGAGTCTTCGGTCGGACGCATCAAAATGGATCAATTTTCGATCACTTTCGTCTGGTAAGGCCTCGGTATCGACCTCGAGCACCTGTGCGCGCAGTGCTCCACGCGAGAGCTTCAGCGCTCTACGGACCACGCTTCCTACTCCATCTGCGCCCACAACAACCCGTGCCCAATGCGAACGGTTACCGGCGACGACGCGCACTGCATCATCTTCTTCGCACACATCGGTAACGGCGGTGCCCTCTTCGATGGCAACGCCACGCTTCTTTGCAATGGCTGCGAGGGCGGCATCAAATTCGACGCGTCTTACAACCCGACCAATCGACCGCAATCGCGCACTTGTGGACCCGTAGAGACCACGAAACGTCATCCCGTCAAACGGACACGCAGGTACATCGGGCATCGCGTCGAGGGACGCGAGAATTTTCTCACCTCGTGCTCCAATCGCGCCAGCGCAATACTTGTCGCGAGGATACGTTGCCTTTTCCAGAATCAGGACATCCGCCGAAGTATGTGCGGTTTTGAGCGCTAAACTCGTCGTGACACCCGAAGGCCCACCTCCAACGACAATCACGTCGTGCACATACCGATCGCCCATCGAACCCATGCACGCGCCCTTTACGATTGCCAGGCTTGTCGTGCAAGCGTTGGCTCAATCGGTATGCAATCGTCGAAGTCGCAAACGTTAATAAAACTACGCGCGAGCGAATGATGTACGATCATCGTGAACTGAAATGACGGCGCCTACCGACTTCAGGGTGACGTGCGTCCACGCCGAACGTTGCGGCGGGTGTCCGCTCATCGCACTCGATTACTCCGCGCAGCTCGAACGCAAGCGTGGACGCGTGGTCGAGGCGCTCTCTCGTTATCCGAGCTTAGAGCTCATTTACACCGACCCCGTCCTCGCGGCTTCGCCAGTGACCGACTATCGCACACGTGCCAAGCTCATTGTGAGCGGAGGCGGGCAAATTGGGCTCTTTGCGCGAGGCGGTGGCCATCAGGTCGTCGACATCCCGTCGTGTCGCGTGCTCGCGCCGGCGATTTTGAAGGTGACGCAAACGTTGCGTCCATTATTCCAACGGCACGAGCTCGAGGGCGGTCCGTTGGCGCCGTTTTCCGAGCAAGGAACTGGGGGCGTTCGCGCGGTTGACCTGCGGGAAGCCCGTCGCGGAAATGAATCGCGCGTCCTCCTCACCTTTGTGATTCGACGCGTTCACGATGTCGACCTCGCGAGCCTACGCAACGTGGCACTCGAGCTTCTCGCATCCGAACCCGCCCTCGCGGGGATCGCCGCCAGTTTTCACGACGGCGTATCCCCTCAGATCCTTGGTGTCGATACGGTTCATCTTGCGGGTGAGACCGCGCTCTTCGATGAACTTGGCAAATCCGTGCATCTTGCA
>JAHFDX010000651.1 GCA_023248785.1 Myxococcales bacterium | reverse complement strand
AACGCCGGTGGCAGAATCGATGTCGTGAGCATTCCGGGCGCGGGCACGACGTTTACGATCGTCTTGCCTGTCGTCACAGATGTGGTTGCAGCAACGCCCGTCCCACCCCCTACGGCAACAGAGGCTCGATCGTCATGACGTACTTGTTCGAAACTGAGGAACACGTGGCGCTGCGCAAACAAGCGCGTCGGTTTGCAGAACAGGAGATACGACCTAACGCACACGCGTGGGAGGAGCAGGGCGAGTTTCCGCGCGAACTGTATCGTCTTGCAGCGGACGCAGGCCTGCTCGGTATTGGCTATCCGCCTGAATATGGAGGCACTGGGGGAGACTTGTCCCATGCGCTCGTGGCGACGGAGGAGCTTATCCTCGCGGGACACTCTGTGGGCACGGTCGTGGGACTTGGAAGTCATGGGATTGCGCTTCCACCCATATTAATTGCGGGCACCGAGGAACAGAAGCGTCGCTTCATTCCCAAGGTCTTACAAGGTCAGCATGTTGCGGCTCTCTGCGTTACGGAGCCGAGTGGTGGAAGCGACGTTGCACGGCTCAAGACAAAGGCCACACGCGATGGTGACGCGTACGTGGTGAACGGAGCCAAGACGTTCATCACGTCGGGTGCGCGCGCCGATTTTCTCACCGTGGCTGTGCGAACGGGTGACGAAGGGTACGGCGGAATATCGCTCATTGTGATCGATCGAGCCGAGTCGAAGGTGATCGTGGGTCGCCGCCTCAAAAAAATGGGATGGTGGGCGTCGGACACAGCCGAACTTTCTTTTGAGGACACGCGTGTGCCTGTTGCGAATCGTCTTGGTGAAGAGGGTCAAGGTTTCTTCATCACGATGAGAAACTTCGCGACCGAGCGCCTGTACCTGGCTGGTAACTGCGTTGCGATTGCCGAGCTCGCGTACCGTGAGTCCATTCAATATGCGCGCGATCGCCTTGCATTTGGGCGCACGCTGACGCAGTTTCAGGTGGTCCGTCATAAGCTTGCCGAGATGACCACGCGCATTGCGGCGGCACGTGCGCTTACCGGCGAGGCAGTGATTCGTTTTCTTCGAGGCGACGACGTGGCATCACTTGCCGCAAAGGCAAAGAACATCGCGACCGACGCATGTTCCTTTGTGTGCGATGAAGCCGTGCAAATCCACGGTGGATACGGGTACATGCGCGAATTTGTTGTGGAGCGCCTGTATCGCGATGCGCGCCTTTATCCGATTGGTGGAGGCACGCGCGAAATCATGAACGAGATCATAAGTAAGATGGAAGGTTACTAATTTCCGCAGATCGCGAACAGGAACAGGCCGCTTGTTGCCGCGAAGCTCAATCCCCATACGGTGCTGCGAAGCGCCGACACATCTCCCAGGTAAAGGCCAATGTAAATTGCCCGAAAAACGACGTGGGCGATGCACAGACGCGTAATCCAAATCGGATCGACATGGGCAGCCTGCGCAAAGATCACCGCCACAGCAAAGGGTGCAAATGCTTCGAAACCATTGAGGTGCGCTCCGGTGGCTCGGGCGCCCAATCCCGAAAGACGGCTCTGTTGCACGCGTGGATGGCGATTGTCATATCCCCCCGGCTCGCTGGTGGCAGCCGCAAACATCGCGATCTTTGGAACGTAAATAAGAAGAAGAGCCACAAAAACGCAGGCAAACGGGATGTTCATGGCGCGCAGTCTAAGCCTGTTCGTTAAGCAAGTCGTGCGGTCTGTGCGGCCACAGAGACTCTGATCGCGCCTTGCCCGTGGAAGGGCCTCTGGATACCGTCATCATGTGTTTGGACGCGGGACAACGGGTGGCCTCTTTTGCTTTTTCTTATGGGGAGTCATGGCGCATGCGGCGCCAGAGCCCTGGTCGGATGCCGATCCTCCTCTGCCGCCTAAGCGGCTCGATCTCGGCGGTAAGTTCGGCGTTGCTGGGGCCATTGAATACCGCGCGCAGGGCACTTCGATTACGCCGTTGTCGCTGAACACGCTCGGTGATTCAAAGGCGTTTTGGATCGAACACCGAGCGCGGCTCGATGGCACGGTGGACTACGATGAGTCCGTCCGCTTGACTACATCGGTCGACGTTCTTGACAGCGTGCTCTGGGGCGACAACGGCACATTGGGCAAGGCGCCCGAGTCGGACTCAGGTGCCAACGTCAACACGCGCAACGTTAACGTCTCGCGCATCTGCACTGTTTACGCATCGGGCCCCGAATATCAGGCGAGCTCGTACCGGTATGGTCTCTGTCCTGCCGATCCACTGTTTGTTCGGCGTCTCTACGCCGACGTTGTCACGCCAATCGGCCTTTTTCGCGTCGGTCGACAAGCGATGACGTCCGGTGCTTCGACAGGACTCAACGATGGTGACGGACGAGCGAATCGATTTGGCGTTTCGTATCGAGGCAACAATGCGGATCGAATTCTCTTTGCAACGAAGCCACTCGAAGCATTTAAGAGCAAAGAGAAACGCAGCCTTTCCGAAAAGGAAGGGCTCTTTTTCATCGCGGCGTACGACCACGTGGTGAACGACTCGGTCGTTCGCTTAGGTGACAACCTGCACCAATGGGTAACCGCCGTTCGGTACCTTTTGCCGAAGCATCCGCTAGGAACCGACTTAGAGGCTCGCCTCTTTCACAGCTATCGGTGGGACACGAACAATTCGACGAGTGTTCACGCTTTGGGTGGACGCGTGTCGTCACGTCTTGGAGATTTTTATGTGGGTGCCGATGCCGCGATCTACGCAGGATCCACACGCGAAGTCGCTGCAGCATTTGCCGTGATCACCAACGATCCCGTTGTCGATCAG
>JAHFDX010000650.1 GCA_023248785.1 Myxococcales bacterium | reverse complement strand
AATTGCCTTGCGGATTACCTGTCGAACCGTCCGGTGTGACCGTTCCTCCATCAGGGTCTGGGTTCGTGGTTCCTCCATCGCCCGAGGAAAGATTGCAGTCGCTGGCGCACTTCGCCACCTTGCAGCTCAACATCGCCTTGCGCTTGGCATTCGATGCGCAACTTGCATCTTTGTCGCCCGACTTCCAACAGCTGTAACACGCCTGATCGTCAGCGCACGCGAGCGCCTCGCTGCAACACTGGCTTTCCTGGCAAACGCCGCAACTGATGTTGTCGGTAAACTTCTTCCCGCACTTAGGTGTTCCAGAGCACTCGGACTTGCACTCGCTCACGCAATCGCGATTGCATGTGCAATATACACTTGCGTAGAAGACTGCCTCGCCGCTTGGGTTTGCACTGGCGCACGTATCCCAACACGCCGAGGTCGTGCACTTCGCCGCGCACTCGTAGACGGCCTTGCACGCGGCATCGCCTGTACACTTTGAGTAGTATTGCGCGCAGGTATTCGTGCCGGAGGTGGAGATGGACTTGCAGCTCTCACACCCGGACGCGACAGGCGCGGCCAGCGCGAGTTGAGAGCTGATCCATGAGTACATGTTTTGAACACGAACGCTGTATCCAACACCCCCGCCTTCCGTAGTGCATCCTCCTGAAACGAATGAATGCACACCGATCACTTTCTCGCTCTTGAGCACAGGGCCGCCGCTGTCGCCCTGGCAGATGCCGCTACTTGAAAGTGAGTACCCGATATGGGTCGACGAAACGGCACTCAACGTCTTGTTAACATAGCGGCGCGTCGTGTTCGGATTTGTGTCGGTCGAGGTTTCCGTTCGGCCATACCCAACGCTCGTTACAGAGGACCCCACGGCTGCACCATCTGCCGACAGCAAGGGAAGCGTCGGCGTTGATGCGTTTGCACCCCAAACGCGCACGATCGCCACGTCGTACGGTGAGCTTGTGTCGCTCGAACTGTACGAAGGATGCGCGACCGAATCGATCACGTTGTACTGGAGCGCGCTCGTAGCCTCGATGTCCTGTCCTTGGACGGCGACCTTAGGGGGATTCGTGACGCAGTGAGCCGCGGTTAGAATCCAGCCAACTTTTGCGGTCGTGTCGACTTTGACGAATGTGCCTGTGCAGCTGTACCCGGAGGCTCCTTTTTGCGAATAGAGGAACACCACCGCATCGTGCGTGGTGTCGACGCTTCCGTACATGATGGGCTGGGAAGCCGAGCCCACGTCTTCACGCACTTTTGTGGATGAGCACGCCACAACGCCAATCACCAGCGCACTCATCGATAAGTATTTCATTCGCATGACCCCATTTAGTAGAGCCCAAAGGGCAGTGCCCAAAGTCCAAGCATGTATGGGCGCCACTTTCTCACGTCTCGCACGCCTTCGGGACTCTTGAGACGCGGTTGACACAGGTATCGTCTATGCCGCGTCGTTTTCGGCCAGCGAGCGGTTCAGCGCTTTGAGTAGGTCTTCGACCACTCGCTCGACGCGACCCGCAAGGACTTCCGGCACCGTGTCTTCCGACTCTCGGACGAGCTCACGAAGACGTGTCGCAACGTTGCGAAGCCCCGCAATATTGCGGCGAACTCGTTCATCCGCAGGCACAGGCATCACAACTTCGCGCACTTCCCGCGGGATGCGCTGAACGCTTGCACCTTCCTCGAGCACAAGCGTACGAACGTGGTCGAGCGTGCGCTGCGGAAGCTCGCCCTCTTCCTCCGCACGGCGCAGGAAATCGACCGCGCGAAGGTTTGGCACCTTAGAAATCGGCGCATCTGCGCTCACCATCGAGGGGGCACGGCGCTTCAAAAACGCATACGATCCGGTGAGTTTTTCCACCGTTTCGCGCCGAAGCCCGAGTTCACCGCGCGCGTATTCTTCGAATGTTTCGAAGCCCCAACGAGCGAAGCTACGATCCCGCTTTACTCTGGTGAGCACAGCCGCCAGCTCAACCCATCCGCTCCGAAATCGACGGACTGCGGCGAGGGCCTCGGCACGTTCGGCATCCACGGGTCCATCCGACTCATCCGTCTTACGCATGCGGCTCATGCGTTCACGGCTACTCGGATCTCGGCTGCGCCGAAAGGCTGCGTCGAGACGAAAGAGTGGCAGGTAAGAAAAGCTGCGCACACCGTGTGCGACACGCGCTTCGTGCTACATTGGCAAGACTCCAATGAGAATCGCGTGTGATGCCTGCGGCGCAAAATACAACGTTGCCGACGAGAAGGTGCTCGGCAAAACGGTAAAGATCCGCTGCAAGAAGTGCAGCAACTTGATCGTCGTCCAGGCGAAGGACGTTCAGGTCGGCCCCACCTACCACGTGAGCGTGGGCGACAATGATCAGCGCGAGATGCGCGCCGAGGAGATCCTTCAAGCATATCACGGCGGCGTGATCACCGCGGAAACGTATGTGTGGACTGAAGGCATGGGCGATTGGGTTCCCCTTGCGAGCATCGAAGCGTTCGCATCTGAGGTTGCACTCCCATCGTCGCCTTCATCCGCTACCGACGCGGGCGACCACTTGCCAGGTTTGGCAGGTCCAGGTTTGACGAGTACCGTGGCGAGCGATGTGTCGGGCGACATTCCAAGCGAGATGACGAGTGATGTGAACGACATGAACATGCGCGTGCCGGGCGCCTTTGGAGCCGAAGCGCGACGTGTTCGCAAGGACGACGAGCGTGAATCGCGCGATCTATTTGGGCAGCCCGCAGACAGCACTTCCGCGCTCTTTGGCCCTGCCGGAAGCGGTGCAGGACTCAACGAACTGGCACGCGCCTCGGGCC
>JAHFDX010000649.1 GCA_023248785.1 Myxococcales bacterium | reverse complement strand
CGTCGCCTAGCATCTTGAGAAGCGCCGTTCGCGCGGCCTGCTCCACAAGACCCCAGAGCTGTTGCCGATCGGTGACGCGGCCGAGAAAGCCGATAGGAATGCGAAACCCGCCCTTGTCGCTGCGGCCGCCGCCGTACGGGCGTCCTCGTTCATCTACGCCGAAGGCCTGCTCGAGCCACACTGCCGGATCGACGCTTGGAGAGTGCGTTCGAAGGGACCCCTCGATAAATTTTTCGCCCACGATCCCGTATACAACGACGGTGTCGATATCCTCGCGGCGCACTAAAAAATCTGCCGCTTGGGCGATCGTGTCGCGCTCGGACTCTGCGACGTATCCAACGCCCGACATCGCGAAGTTGCGACGAACATGCAGTGCAGCGAGCGCGCGTGCAATGACGTCCATGGCTGTCGGGGCAATGAGCCGTCGACTCAAGTCCGTCAGCAAGTCGCGATCGCAAATTTCTGCGATTTGGGCGGCAGCGCGAAAATCGGCGGGGCGCGCCAGCATGAAATCATCCGTGTCCGTTGCGAGTCCGTGCATGAGCGCGGTCGCAATGCGACGATCGTCTTCGCCTTCCTCATCAAGTGGGCAAAGCTCCTGCAGATATTCGACAAAAATCGTGGCGGTTGCGCCAACGTCGTAACGCATGTCGACGAAGCGCCCCTTGGGTTGGGCCTGCGCGCGATGATGATCGACAATCGTCAGAAGCTCGAGCCCTTCTGTGTCGGTGTAGTCAGGATCGAGATCGTGCGCGTCGACAAGCGCGAGAAAGTCGGGTTGCTCGATTTCCTTGAAGCTCTTCGTCTTGCGAAGTTCGAGCCCGAGGAGTTTAACGAGCGCCCGATTTTCGCGGTGGCTCAGTTCATGGCAGTACGCGATCGTCGTCCGGCCTACACCAAGGCGGTGCGCAATGTGTGCCTGCGTGATCGCGCACGCGATGCCGTCAGGATCCGGGTGCCCGCGCAACGCCACCAGCAAGTGCTTGCCCTTTGCCACCGACAGTGCGTCCGCAAATGTTTTGGCCCTTGCTTCGGGAGCAACGGTCGTGAAGGGAAGGCGCCTTGCCGGTTCGGACATCGCGTTTGTCATTGTGACTCCGAAGCTATGCCCAAATCCAGAGCCAGACACGGTCTTGCGCGTGGAGGTACGGCACGCGCGTGCGTCGTCGCTACAAGTGCGACTAAGATGATCCACTGATGGATCCGCAGCCGCGCACTTCGATACTGACCGTGCGAGCAGCGTACCGACATCAGCGTGAAGAGCGCTTGTTACGTGCGCTTGTTCCACTGTCGCTGATCGTCATCCCGCTGTTTTGGACCCTCGAGGCGCTCCCACGATCCACCCTCGTTCCGCTCGGCCGAGACCAAGGGATCTTTCAGTACATCGGATGGGCACTCAGGCAGGGCGAGGTCGACTACCGCGACATTCGCGATGTGAACGGTCCGTTGACCCATTGGACGCATGCGCTCCTGCAAGTGCTCGGCGGAGTGGACACGCGCATCTTCCATGTGCTCGATCGGACCTTTTGCGCACTTGCGTTCACGCTGACCGGATTTTGGCTCGCAGGCGCGTGCACTCGTCGAAGGCCACAGCTTATTGAGCACGTCCTGTGGGGCCTTGCCGCGTTCGTGGGTCTTACCGCGCAGTACCTTCAGTACGGGTACTGGGACATTGCGCAGCGCGAGAGTTTCTTCAACTGGCTGCTACTGCCCGCCGTTGCTGCCCAGGTAGTGGGGCAAATCCCCTACGACGACGACGGTGCGGTCAAGCGCTCGCGCACATTTCTTGCCGTCTCCACGTCTCTGTCCTGCGTGTGCTGGTTTGGCAAGCCCACGTACGTGCTGTTTTCGGCGTTGCAGGCGTTTGTGTTGCTCATTGATTCCGATGTTCCGCTGTCGCGCAAGGAGCGACTTAGGACCGTCGCCCTGAGCGCAATCATCACGTTGACGCTTGGCCTCGTACTCGTCGCAACGACCGGTGATTTACGCGCTTATTTGCGTATCACGCTCGTGGACGTTCCCGCGATGTATCGCTTTTTGTGGCCGCGAACGGTGGGCGACATTTTCTCGGTTCCTTGGTACGCCGAGGTTGCGATGATGGCCGTTGCAAGCTCGTCATGCTTGCTCGCGTTGATTGCGCTCGGACGACTGCCTCGCCGGCTTCTTGTGATCGCGCTGTTTCCGCTTCTTGGCCTTGCCTCCGTCGTCGCGCAGAAAAAAGCGTTCGTTTACCACTTTCATCCCGTGACGGCCGGGATTGCGCTTCAGGTCCTTGTGCTTGTGCAGGCGGCGATGAGTCTTATTCCCGTTCGTCGAGCGTTTCGCTCCCTTCGGTTTGTTCCCGTGCTTTTTGGTCTTTGGTGGGGCATTCGCCAGGCCGAACGCCTCGCGCAAAGTTCGCACATCAAGTCCACATGGCTTGAAGGTTCTGCGGCTACGCGGACGCAACGCGGCTCTGTGGCCTATCTTCGAGCGTTCCCGGAGCAGGATTTTTTCGGAGCCGATTTGAAGCAGGCCGCTACGTTCTTGAAGGAGAACACAAAGAGGGATGCGAGGGTTCAAACGTACGGAATGGATCCCCTTGTGCTCTTTTGGGCCGAGCGTCTAAGCGCGACCCCTTACATCTATGCGTATGATCTCAACGTGGAGACCGCGATCGCTGGTGGGTCGGGCGGTGTACCTACCGACGCACAGGCTCAAGTGATTCGAAAGATGGGGGAAGACCATCGGACGGATCTTGAAAATCGCCTGCGGGCTAAGCCTCCTGCGGCGTTCGTGCTCATGGATCAATCACCGTT
>JAHFDX010000064.1:5927-11015 GCA_023248785.1 Myxococcales bacterium | reverse complement strand
TCCGACGACCAGCGTGTGCCCGGCATTGGGGCCGCCCGCATACCGCACGACCCATTGGGCCTGTTCAGTCATAAGGTCAACGACCTTACCTTTTCCTTCGTCACCCCATTGCGTGCCAATAACCACCACGCCCGGCATGCTCCCGTGATGTCACCGTCTGCTCGCCGCGTAAAGAGGGTTAGAGTCCCGCTGCGCGCGCCGAACCCAACAGCGAATCGACGATCCATCGATGCAAACGTCGACCCATTTGATCGCGCCGCCGCACACGCGATCCCGAACAGCGTTGCATCGCCCTTTGATACGCCGGAATGTAGCGAAGTGGCCCTGGAAGCAAGCTGTAAGCAGCTCGCTCCGCACTCAATAGCACGCGCAATGCCGCACTTTCTGTCGCCCCAAACCGCAACCCGTACGCTTCGCGAAGAGTGGGCGGAAGCCACGCTGAGGTCAGAAGTTCGAGCGATGCATAGGCTGGAGCGGCAACCATGTTTGGCGGCGACAGAATCGCTTTCGCAATCTGACGCGCAGCACCTCCCACGCCAAGGACCCGCAGAACCATGTCATCGAAGTACGGGCGGAACTCCAGCCATGTCGGCGGCATGACATTGTAAGAGATCGCGAACAGCCGTGCGAACCGTTTCATCTCTTGGTAGTAACGGTCCTTTTCCGCGTACGTGAGCGGGCCGATGAGCTCTTCGTACGCCATCAACGCTGTGTCGACGAGGGTTGCGTGAACCCAAAATAGCGCTCCATCATGATTCGCCTCGTACGCCGTACCCTTGCGAAACGCACCGGTCGATTCGCCCACCTGACCTTCAATTTTCATGTGCGTAGAGTGCACACGCCGTGCCGCACCAAACGCGCAATCGAGGTCGCCGAACACGATTTTATATACATTGTTGAACGTGCGCTGAAATCGACCCCGTGGGTTTGTCGTCGTCTCCGAGTGAGCGACGATCGCATGCGCGACGAATGGATGAGCGAGCTGAAGAAGCGCCGCGCGACCGCCCCCTGCGAGCAACCCCGATTCCCGGCCCACACGCCATGCGACCGACGATGGACCGAAGAGGCCGTGCCTCGGATCAGAGACCGAAGCTCGTAACTCGCTGAGGCATATTTCGAGTTCGTCGCGCGATACAGCCATGGGAACCGCGCCATGAGTGTACGCAAACGTCGAAGTTACTGCACGGGCTTGTCTGGCTCGACGTAGATTTCCTTGAGAGTTGCGCGCTTCTGAGCGAACGCTTCGACCATGGGGAGAAGGAGCGATTTGTCGCGTGTTAGGTCGTTTGTCTCTCCGGGATCATGCTCCAAATCGAAGAGCAGATATTGTCGGCCCCCAAGGTGAATGAGCTTGTTCCCCGGAGACTTTCCGCGGATTAGCACGCGGCGCATTTGCGTATACGGCCCCGGCGGCATGTCGAGGTACACGTCTTTTTCAACAACTTCATCTGCGCGCTTCACAAACCACTCGGGCGCCAAGCTTTCGCCAGAGAGCTCACCTTCTGGTGGCTGCGACACATGCAACAGATCGAGAAGCGTTGGCACGAGATCGATGTGGCATCGCTTGAGCGCGATTCGTTGCGGCTTCAGGCCGGGCACATAGAAAATCATAGGAACGCGAACGAGCACTTCCCACATGTCGAGGCCGTGCCAACTCATGCCGTGTTCCGCAAACGCCTCGCCGTGATCCGACGTGACGACAATGGCCGTATGTTTTCCCCAAGGTTGCGACCGTACATAGTCTACGAGGCGGCCGACCTGCTTGTCGGTAAACCACACTTCGCCGTCGTACGCCGCACGCGCAAACGCCGCGGGACCCCCTCCCCGAAACTCAGGAGATCCATCGTGCTTCACGTACTCGGCGTGGGGGTCGACGTAGTGAGCCCACATGTAAAATTGCTTTTGCGTGTGGTCGGCATTGGACAGCAACTTGATGGCCGCATCGGTCACTTGTTCGCTGGTCGTGTTGTTGTCCTTGTCGCTCCCAGCGCCCGGCGGAATCGGGCTCGTGTCGAACACATCCATCCCTTGTGCCCAACCAAATTTTGGTCCGAAATACCAATGCGAAACGACGCCCATCGTGTGCACACCAGCTTTTTGCAATCGCTTTTGGACGAACACATTACTCGGCGCGTACACGTTGAAGTGACCACCATCTCGCTGTGTTTCGCTTGGATACTTGCCGATGAGAAGCGGTGGAAGCGACTTTGACGTGTACGACGCCATTGCGTACATCCGCTCGTACACGACGCTCTCCGCCGCCAGCTTGTCCAGATTCGGCGACACGGGCTTGGGGTACCCCATGTACCCAAGATCGACGCGGAGGGTGTCAATGGTGACAAAAATTACATTGAGGTTTTCCGGTATCGCGAGCGGCTTGCTGGTCGCGTGCGTCTTTTGAACAGGGTCCACTAGGGGCGTATCTGACCCGGAGCAGTCCTCGTCGATTCCATTGCCGGGTATGTCAAGTGCGCGTGGATTGATGCTCCTGTCGCGATCGTTGCAATCTCCGCCGCCATAGAGCGGCGAGTACCCGTCTTTGTCGCGATCGGTGAGTTTTCGTAACGCATCAAGTCCTATTTTTCCGAGCGGTGCCCCTCGCTCAAGCACACGCGTTAGAAATTCGTCTTCATTCAGCTTCGTCGCCAAACGCCACGTTTCGACCGAAGGTGCCAAGGCAACGAGCAGCGCAAACGCAACGCGCGAAAATCCTCGATTGTGATCCCACGCGAGTACGGGAAAAACATATGCTCCAAGCGCGATGACCCCCGCAGCGTAAACGGGACGCAAATCGAGCTCGTTGCGCTTCAGCACGCCCAGAATGGCAAGTGGTGTTGGTCCGTCGCCACTCGTGTCACCAAGCTTCACGCCAACGAAGAACAGCAACAGCACGGTGGCGAAACCCACGAGCCCCGTCGTTACGGGATCCACCGCGCGAGGTAGCTTCTCGGCAAGGGATGCGAGCGTCCTACGGAGCGGAAGGAGCATTGCAAACACCAACGCCGCAGTCACAATGAGCCAGGCAAGGCCTTCTACCGCGAGAACAAATCCGGACGCAGCGGGAGTTCCATGTCCAAGTGCGGTGCGCGCAAGAGTGGCGAGCAGCACGAGCCAAAAAAGCGCGCCAAAACAAATGAGTGGCAAAAGCGCAGCGGTGCGCGTGCGCTCGAACATGGGTTCTTCTCGCAGGGTGCGAACTGCGTCCCCCCACCCGAATGGTCTCGATGCGCACAGATAAATCGATGCCGCGCCTACGACGACCGCGATTGCAACGCTAACCGGCCAGAGCAACCCGAAAATGGCGCGGATGGTGGACGCGATCGAGAAGTCCGCACCCACCTCTGCAAGCTGGCAAACAAAGTGCCCTTCGATAACGCTCACAACCCATGCGGCCAACACCGCACCGGCGCACGCATACACCATTCGGCGTATCCATCCCAGAAGCACGCCTTGTCTTACCTCTGTTTCGTCGCTTTCGCGAGAGGGTGCGCGGCGTCATACGTTTGCAGCACGTGCTCCAGACTCACGTGCGTGTAACGCTGCGTTGTAGAAAGGGATGCGTGGCCCAAAAACTCTTGGATGGCGCGAAGGTCAGCTCCACCATCAAGCATGTGTGTGGCACACGAATGACGAAGCGCGTGCGGATGCAAATCCGCTCGCCCGGCTCCAAGTGCTCCGGCGCTGTGCACCATTCGTTGAACCGCGCGCACGTTGAGGCGGGCTCCACGTGCGCCAAAGAAGAGCGCGTCCGACGAATTGTTCTTTGCAAGCTCGGGGCGCCGTTCGAGGTACACACAAAGGGCGGCGCGCGCATGCTGCCCCATCGGAATGAGCCGCTCTTTTTTTCCCTTGCCCATCACTCGAACGCGCCCGCTCTCCAAGTCAACACTCGCGACATCGAGACCGACAAGCTCACTCACACGCAAGCCGCTTCCATAAAGCAACTCCAGAATCGCGAGATCGCGCACCTCGACTGGGCCCGATTTTGAGCCGGGTGTTTTCATGATAACAGACGCCGCCTCTGCTGAAACGAAGGCCGGCAACGGACGGCTGACCTTTGGCGAAGCAAGTGCGTCCGCGGAACTCTGATCGAGCCACCCACGCTTCGTTAGCCAACGCATCCATCCGCGAAGGGCAGCAACTTTGCGAGCTACAGAAGCGGGAGCACACGTCCGCGCAAGGCCCCCCAACCAAGTTCGAAGCAGGTATACGTCCATCTCCGCCAGAGTGAGTCGGTGTTCGTCCGCAAGCGCCACTACCGAACGAAGATCACGCGCATAGGCAAGAACCGTATGGCGCGACGCACGCCGCTCAGTCTCTAGGTACGACAGGTAGCGAGTGAGTCCTTCGGATGGAGTCACGCCCTCATCGTGCTCCCCTTTGATACAGTGAGGAAACTTTGCAGTAGTTCTCTGCGAGAGGTGGGCTGAACCTGTGCCACGCTGGTTCGATCGCGCGAAAACATCGGTTCGGACGCTGTATCTCGCAGCCAAGAACGAACGAGCCACGCCCCGCGAGATTGGATGGGCCGTCGGCGTCGGCTTCTTTGCGGGTTGCACGCCCACGATCGGATTTCACGGCTGGGTTGCCGTGGGCCTCGCCACATTCTTCAAGCTCAATCGACTCTATGCATTCCTCGGCTCGCGTATTTGCAACGTCGTCACGCTTCCGTTTGTTGTCTTCGCGGAAATCCAGATTTCCCATGTCCTGCGCACCGGACGGTGGCTCGAGGTATCTGCAAACGAGGCACTCAAGCAAGGGCCGGCATTGCTGCTCGATTGGATCATCGGAATGGTAGTGCTTGCCGGCCCCGTATCGGTATTGGTCGGGTGGGCCGCATTTCTGGAGTCACGTCGCAGGCAACGAAAACGAGCTGCCGCCGACAGCGTCTCGTAGTTCTTGCACCGTTTTTGGAATGGCCGCCGTGAGATTCTCGTGGCCATCAACCGTTACCAAAATATCGTCCTCAATCCGAATGCCGATGCCGCGATAATCCGCTGGAATCGAGTTGTCGTTTGGCGACAAATAGAGCCCTGGCTCAATGGTCAAAACCATGCCCTCCTCCAACGAACGCGGCTTGCCCGAAAC
>JAHFDX010000064.1:0-5917 GCA_023248785.1 Myxococcales bacterium | reverse complement strand
CATTCCGAGCCAATGGCTCGTCCGATGCATGTAAAATCGCTTGTACGATCCATCTTCAATCAGTTTGGCGGGTTCGCCCGAAAGCAAACCTAAGCTCACGAGGCCGTGTGTGAGGATGTCGACGACGCGCGTGTGAATCTCGTCGAGTGTGACCCCGGGCTTCGTCATGTGGATCGCAGCTAGTTGGGACTCCAAGACAAGTTCATAAATCGCCTGCTGCGAGCGTGAAAACTCACCGCTCACGGGGAAGGTTCGGGTGACATCGCTCGCGTAGTAGCCGTATTCGCAACCTGCATCGATCAGAATAAGCTCGCCCGCCTCGGCCTTTCGTCGCCCGGCTCGATAATGCAAAATACATGCATTTGGCCCTGACCCGACAATGGAGGAATATGCGGGTCGCTCGGAGCCGGCCTGTCGAAACGCGTGAAGTAGCTCCGCTTCGAGCTCGAGCTCGACGCATTGGGGGCGTGCCCGTGCCATCGCGCGGCGATGCCCCGCGTCGGTGATCGCCGCCGCCCTTCGCATGTTGGCAATCTCGTCGCTCGTTTTTCGAAGACGCAATGGGTGGGTCAGCGTTCCCAAATCGACAAGTTCTGTCGGCGCGTACTTGCCCTGACGCGCGAGCCGGCGGACATGTTCAAGCCACTTCGAAAAACGTGTTGACCGTTCGCCAAGAATCAGCGGCGTGTAGACGCGCTTCCGATCCGAAAGCAGCTTGGGCAATTCCGCATCGATCTCACCGATGGGGTATGCTTCGTTCGCCAGAAAATCGCTCTTTACACCGTCAATCCCTGCACGCGGTCCATCCCAAATTTCGCGCTCCGGATCGCGTGGCCGCACGAACCATGTACTCTTCTGCGCTAGCGCGTCGAACACCACGACGCTTTCCGGCTCTTCGTAACCAGTGAGGTAGTAAAAGTCCGAATCCTGACGGTATTCGTGCTCAACATCGCTATTGCGATAAAGAAGCGGCGCCGACCAGAGGAGCGCCACGCTGTCTTCGCGCTCAGCCTTCATTGCCTCGTAAAGGCGGGTTTGACGTTCGCGAAAAACGCTCATTTTGCTTTCATCGCGCACCTGCCGCTTGCACACAAGAGTTGGCAGCGGGACCTCGAATCAAGAGAAAATACAGATGTGATTGTTTCAGCGGATAGACGACGACAGCGGTACGAGGATCCTTTGGTCGCGCTTCATCATCAACTTCAACAACGGAGAAGTGATGCAGACCTGGACGCCATCGTGCTCGCAGACGATTCGGGTGTGGTTGTGGCAGGCGCTGGATCGTGGGCCTTATGCGAGGAAATGGCCGCGTATGCGCCGCTCGTCGCGGATGGAACAATGCCGCGCGGCGTCCTCGCGAACGTCACTGTGCATGCGTTTGCCATCGACGGACAGCGCGTCTATCTCTGCACGCGAGGTTTGGCGAGCGGCCAAAAGTGTGACGATGCCGTGGAAGAGGCAATGCGCGCCGTTTCCCGCATTTTGTCCGCGAAAGCCGCCTGACCGGGAGTAAGATGGGTCTGTGCGCGCGGCCTCGTCGCGCAAACGACCGCCTATGAGCGACAAGGACGACAAAGATTTTCGCCGAACGCGCCTTGAGGGCGTGTCTGAGCTGCTCAAGAGAGCGGTGGAGCTTGGGGTCGAAAAAGCGACCGAAGCACCCGACAATCTAAAAGAGTTTGCGTCGAGCATGAAGCTCCCGAAGGAAATCGCGGGCGTTATCTTGACGCAAATCGAAGAGACGAAGAACGGCCTCTTCCGCGTTGTCGCAAAGGAAATGCGCGACTTTCTCGAGCAGACCAATGTTTCCGGTGAGATGCAAAAACTCCTCACGACGGTTCAGTTCGAGATCAACACCACCATTCGCTTCAAGCCTAACGATGCGCCTGCCACGCCGTCGTCCGAAGAGTCCGAAACACATGGATCACATGGCAAAGGTGAAGGTGCACCCACAGGCGAATCTCAAAAATTTCAACGACCTGAAGTAACCACTGATGTTACAATAAAGCGCGAAGAGCGAGGCGTCCGCGAACGGCGGCGTCCGCGAGAGTGACCGGAGTTTGCAATGGCCAAGGGACTAAAAGTTGCTGGAGAAGTGGATAGTTATTGCACCAAGTGCAAGATGGTCTTGAACCATCGAATCGTGTCCATGGTGGGCACAAAACCGCACCAGGTGCTGTGCCTCACGTGCAATTCACCGCATCTCTTTCGAGCGCGTGCGCCGGGAGAACGTGCCGCTCGCACGTCGAGCGCGCCTGGTTCTTCGGGTCCCCGGTCGACGGGATCGCGGGCACCGAAAGCACCAAGCATGGCAGCGCAACGCGCAGAACAAGCGCGTGCGGAGCAAGAGCAGGTTTGGCGAAAGGCAATCGCGGGCCGAGCCGTGAACGATTTCACGCCGTACAAGATCAGCCACGTGTTTCAAGAGGGTCAGCTCATCGCGCACAAGCGCTTTGGGGACGGCGTTGTAGCGCGAGTCATTGACGCGGCGAAGGTGGAGGTCTTGTTTCAAGACGCTTCGCGTGTGCTGGGGCAAGGGCAACCCACCGCGTAAGTTACGCTGGCGTGGTGTGCCTTCTTTTGTGACGCATCTTCTTCGACGCTGCGACAGTCGCTGCAGCGGCGAGCAAGCGCATTCCTAACCGCAGGGACTCAGGGGACGATGTTGCGCTCGAGAAATTCTATGCGGCTTTTTGTCGCGCTTTGAAGAGATCATACTCGGCTTGCATGCGTACCCACATTGAAGCGGATGTCTTCAATACGGACTCCAGCTCAATGGCGAATTCTGCGGAGATTCCGCGCTGATTTCGTTGATCTTGCGGGGAGAACAACCGAGACGGGCGGGCAGCGTGCGTTGGTTCAAACCCATTTCGGACATGTACACTTCCTGAAGAACTACACCGGGATGAAGCGGGGTTGGATTATTCAGCTTGATTTCGTTTCCGTTAACCCTTGTGGCAGTCGACGATTTTTACGTCGCTGAAGTTTCCGTTCTTGAACTGAAGGATGATGCTCCAGGGAAACATGGGCGCGTGCGTGCTCCGGGGAGTGTGCGGTCCCGGAAGTAGGAGGACACATCCTAACGCTTGACGCGGATGGCATCGGATGGTCTAGGAGAACCATGCGACACGCCATCACGTTCGTCGGGCTATTGAGTCTTGGTTCGCTCGCTCTTTACGCTTGTGGGTCGACCGCCGCTGCGCCGACCGACGCAGGCAGCGATGGAGCTACCGCAAAACCGGAGGCGGGCGTCGACGCGGGTGCCGATACAGGGCCGATTCCCGAGGCAGGTAGCGACGCCGGCGCGAGCCCTGGTTCGTCTTGTGCCAACCCCATTTCCGTTGCAATGGCGACCGACACGCCCGGTGTTCTCGATGCTGTCGGAAAATCGATCTTCTATGCAGTACAAGTAACAGCTGGCGATTTTTTGGTGATGACGGCCGCGACCGCTGCAACACCCGACACGGGCACGAAAGTTGTCGACACAACCATCGCCGTCTTCGACACCGCGGGCACCAAGCTCCTCGCAAACGACGACGACGCATTCCCGCGATACGCAACCGACGCGCAGCTCTTTTATCGCGCCGCTACGACGACCACGCTTTGCGTGCAGGTCACCGATTTCGACACCTGGAAGGGCGACATGGGCAAAGTCGCCGAAGACCCGAACTTCAAGTTCTCCGCAGGCATCCTCAACCCATCAGCCGACTCGGTCACCTTCGATCAAGAACCGAACGACACCGTCTCCGCACCACAGTCCGGCAAGCTCAAGGCGTTCACGACGAGCACCGGCGCGTACACGCTTCTCGGCGGCACGCTGAGTAGCGCATCCGACGTTGATGTCTACAAATTCACCGTACCCACGGGCGCGAAAAGCATGGACGTGACCGTACCGCCTATCGGCGCGCCGGTCACGAAGGGCAAGTCGAGCTACGGATCCTCGATGGCGCGATTTACGGCCACTGTGAAGAAGGCCGACGGAACGATCGTCGCAGAGCTCGCCCCGCCGAGTGGGCAAGTGGAGAACATGGCCGAGTCACTCACTGCTCCCGTCGGCACCGGCGACTACTATCTCGTCATCAGTCGCCCTTCCAGCATTGCCGCAGTAGACAACGACTTCTACGCGACCACCGTTCAATTCACGACCGGCAACACGCCCGAAACCGAAACGATCGGCGGACACACGAACGACACGCTCGCAGCCCCAGAAGCACTCACAATGACGGTCGACAAGACGAACGCGAAGCTAAAGCACGGCTACATCCTTGCGTACCTCCCGACAGGCGATGTCGCAGATAACTTCTCCTTCTCAGTTGCCAACGGGGACACTGTCGCAGTTGCGTGCGGCTCCGCGCGAAATGGTTCAGGCCTTCAGAGCTTCAAGGCGGAGATTTTCGTAGACGGCACTTCGAAGCAATCAGAAACCGAGGTGGCCACCGCAAACCTGGCGTGGTCTTCCGGCACAGGAGCGTCGAAGCCCGCCGTAACAATCTCGGCGGCTGCAACCGCAGTTCTCCAACTCACAGCCGGAGGCGTTTCCACAACGAACACCGGTACGTACTACCTGTGCGGCGTTCACGTCACATCGCCTTGAAGACCGCTTCAAAAGCGGATGCGTTAATCATCCTCATGCACAGCATCTGAGTCGCCATCGGGGCCGCGGTTCGCGCTTGTGCCACCTCCCGCACCGCCAGCTCCACCGCCAGCAGTTGTACATGGTTCTTTGGCGATTCCGTAACCGTTACACCCTTGCGCTGGGCGATGTTCCAGCGGCTCCGCACGTCTTTGATACGGCGGCACCCACCCGCTTCACCGTAATAACGATAACGCGGTTGCGAGGACGCCATGGTGTCCAGCTTCCGAAGGCGCTTGTTGCATGCCAGTAGCGTATCCAACGTGCAAGTCGCTGCGCTCTACTGCTTCACGAGCGAATAACACGTTTTGATTTCGCTCTTCTTGAAGGTCGTCCGCTCAACGCTCCCCGTCGCGCCTGAATCACCCACGATCACATTGTACCCGTCTTGGTTCACGAACTCGATGACGCCGTAAACAATCTCCTTCGCTCCGTTGGCTCGTGCCACGATGTCGCCTGGGAAGGCATCATTGTTCTTTGGGCACCGCGCGAGTCCGGAGATCGTTCCGCTCGTCTTTTCGAACCTGATGTTGGCTTGAAGAGCTTGCTCTGCCGCCCACGCTGCGAAGACCCCGGACCACCCGACGACGGGTCCGATCGGCGACTTGAGGGTCGTTGCGAAAGCGGAGTCGAGAGGATCTTTGGATGCCTTCTTGAAGTACTCAACCAAGCGTTCCCAACCTATGCGAAGCCCATCTTTGCCTTCCGTGTTTCGAACCAAGCCAAGCTCCGCGATCGCGAAATTTACCACCTTGCTTCGATCGGAGAGCGTTGCCGGCAGGTCAATGGCCCAAACTCCCCGCCCGTGTGTCGCTACAAGCAACGTGTTTCCCATGAAGCTCAGATCGAAGACTGCGCTTGCAGACGGACCGAAGCTCGTCGGTGACCACGTGAGTCCACTGTCGTCGCTGGCGAAGACGCCGACGTTGGTGCCGAGATAGACGAAGCGTGGTTCGATCGGGTGGAACGCGAGTGCGCGCGCTGGCACCGCAGGGAGCGACCCGCTGACGTCTTGCCAGGTCGTGCCACTATCGGTCGTGCGCCACACGTTCTCGGTGGTCGCACCACCGAACGTGACGAGCACGCGATCGTGGTTACTGGGGTCGATCGCAATTCGGGTGACAGCCGTATAAAGCACTGTTCGAGGGATCACGGCAGGTGAAAAAACGACCTTGTCGGCTGCATGTGTCGCGTTAACCGATCGGAAGAGCGTTCCGTCGTCGTGGCCGACCCAAACCCGATCGGAGTTTCCTTTCGCAATCGCGATGGCGGAGATCGGCAACC
>JAHFDX010000648.1 GCA_023248785.1 Myxococcales bacterium | reverse complement strand
CCGAGAGCATCCTTGAACAAATAAACGCCCGGTCGCGCCTCGAGGTTTTCGAGCTTTTCCGAGATGCTCCGGCCCACGGGTACCTCCTACTCGACCAAAAATGAGCTCGCTGCACGAAAACGCAACGTGCGGTCGGTTGTCCCTAGTTCGCGCAGGAAAAGTCCGACGAACGTTCCGAAGAGCGCATCGCCGGGGCGGGTCTGTGCGCTACCGGCGGGTCTGATGACCCATCGACGGATTTGCTCGAGCATTTGAGGCGAGATGGGATTCACATCGACGATGCCCGCTACCATGTAACGCCCCTTGACGCGAAACGCTGTGCGATCGGCAATCTTGAGATTGCGGGCTTCTGAACAAGTGCGAATCACTCCTTCTTGCGTAAGAAGACGAACATCGCGCTCGCCTTCACTCGAGGTGATGTGCACTTGATAATTCTCGTCCCAGAGATCGTACACGATTCGACACGAGTACGCGGTAGCCAGAGTTGGCTCGGAGCTACCTTGCCGAAAAACAAGCGCACGAAGCAGGATGGTGACGGGAAGGCCGCTGGTCAGTTTTTCAGAAAACCCGTCGAGGCTATCGCGGTACGAAAACGTAACTCTCAATGCACCTTTTTGCCATGTCTGCTGAACCGGGCGAGCAGGCAAAGATGGCACATCGAGCGGCTCTTCTGCATGCGCCATCGGCGCAACAGCGAACGTCGAAAGGAGAGCAACGATGCCCCCAATTCGCTTCATCGTTGCGCGCCCTCTTCCGGGCCCCGGACGGGTAAAAATGAAAGCACGTTCGCGATGCCGAGCTGCAAGTTGCCAGCGAGCGAAGAGATGCGAACGCCAGCATTAAAATTCAAATCGAGAGGCACCGAGTTGAAGCCGCGGTAACCCGTGATCCCACGCGTGAAGTCTGACTGTTGCGCCACACCGTAGACGCCAAGAGTGAAAAAGAGATCCGCGCCGTAAATGAACTTTCGGCCTCGATGCACGGGCATGCGGTACTCGAGCTGCAAACGTGCCGCGTGGTCGCCATAGCGTTGTTCGACAATACTCGTGTGAAGAAAATTCGGCGGCGGGCGGCGGTCAAACGTCAAATCGAGTACGCGATCGGGCAGGAAGTCCGTAAGGTCGCCAACATAGAATCGCTCGAAAAGTGGGGCGCGGCCTGCAATGGACCCGACGAACGCTTCGAGCCGCAGGACGTGATTCCAAGGAAGGTGCCAATAGTGCGAAAAACGCGCGATCAGTTTCGCGTACGAGTAACTGCTCCCAATCGCATTAAGACCCGTGTCGACCTGCGCAACCAAATGCTGACCCTGCGTGGGCAGGGCTGTATCGTCGCGCGTGTCGAAGACGAACGACGCACGCAGCGCCGACAGGTATGAAATCTCGCGCTCAAGATAAAAATCGAGCGGCTGCACTTCGAGGCCGTACACGTGACTTGCCGCAAGAGGCAAATCGGCTTCGATCCGTTCAAGCCGATAGCCCGCAAATAACTGCGTCGATACGCCAAGGTCATGACCCACCGTCATGGATCCGCCCACGCGCGAGTACCGCGGTGATGCGTAATCCTGACCCGTTTTTTCCCGCGGATCGTCTACAAGTACGTCGCGATTGCCAAAGAAATCTCGCGCACGCATTCCCCACACTTCGCTTTCGGCGATCCAATGCGAGCCAAACAAGTGAGGATTGGTGAATCCGGCGCGCACGCCGAACTGCCTGTCGGCAATGATGAATGCCCCCGACAGCGCGATACCGGTTCCAAGAAGGTTCATCTCCGAGACATGCGCACCGCCATACGCCGTGATCGGGCGCGGCTCGCCGTCGGGAGAGACATCCGAAGCGAGTCCCAGCCAAAGATCGTTGAGGATGATCGTGTTGCGCTCTTCGACACGCACAACCAGTCGCACCCAACCTCGTTGCGACCCCTTGCGTAGTGAGAGGTCGACCTTGGAAAAAAATCCCGTTCCCAGCAATCGATAACGTGCGCTCTCGAGACGCACATCGTTGGCATCGAGCGTGTCACCCACCGCAAAGGGCACAAACTGCCTGACAACGGTCGTTCGAGTCTTCTTGTTTCCAATGACATCGATGTGTTCGATCCAGTAGCGCGCGGGAACCGTTACCGGCTTCGTTTCCTCAAGGGTGGCGTCCGGCGTGTCGGGATCCTTCGAGGTCGCGCTCGCGGGCTCCTCCAATCGCACGGGAGACGGTTCTTCTGCACGCGCTGGGCGCACAGCCGTCACCATCACGAGGAGAGATAGAGCCGTGCGCTTCACAGGACCGCGTCGGGTTGACACTCTGGCGCCGCCTTTTGAAATGCAGGAAGCGCCCGGAGTGCCTCGTCGATGGCAACAAGCCGAGCAAAGGGGGAAAGGTCCATGTTCTGACGCCGCGCCGCTGCAATCTGCGGAACCAAAAAAAGATCAGCCATTGTTACGTTTTCACCAAAGCTATAGGGTCCCACGCGCGTGTATTCGAGAACGAGCTTTTGGTAGGCATGAAGCCCGCGATCGATAAAGTGCCGCATCCACGCCGCGCGCACATTGGTGTCCTCGGAAAGATGTTGGAGAACCTGAAGGTTTTGCAGGGGCTGTATGCCACTGTTAATGACTTCGACGAGCGCGCGGACATGCGCCCGCTGCGCGACATCTTGTGGAAGAAGAGGTGGCGCCTTGTGTGTCTCTTCCAGCCACTCAATGATGGCAACAGATTCAACGAAACGTTGCTCGCCGCACTCCAAACACGGGACATAGGCCGTGGGCGACCGCTTGACGTGCGCTTCCTTTCGTTGTTCGCCCGCGAGGAGATTTACG
>JAHFDX010000647.1 GCA_023248785.1 Myxococcales bacterium | reverse complement strand
CGCAAGCAATGGGATCGGTCATAGGGTTCGTCGTGTCGGTGTTCGCGAAAAGAATGCCGTTGAGCGTATTTTGCTTCAACTTGACCGCATCAACGACGCCGCGCGCGGTGGTGTTCTCGTAGCTGAGGCCCAATGCAGTGAGTTGCTCAAGGCACGTCGGAGCAGATGTTTCGCGCGCGTCTGCTTGCGCATCGCCGTGACTTGCATCGTAAGGGGCGCCATCCTGGGAGCTTGCGTTGGATCCGCTGTCGGGAAGTGCCTTCGTGGGCTCCGTGAACGAGGGGGGATCGGTGCCTTGATCCACGGTTGAGCTACAAGCCAGCCCCACGGCGAAAACGATAACGATACCCCCGCTTCTCATCCGCATCGGCGAAACCCTTCTGGGCGCAAGCATTGCTCGTGAATGAACGATCGTCAATTATGTAACCAAAATAGGTACAATATAGCGCGCTGCTCAATGGAGATCCGCGCAGCAGCGGAATCCAGTGGAGTAGTCATGGTACGAAAGCTCGTGCGCTTTGGTCTCGTAAAGACAACCGGAACCGTTGACCTCTGCATCGCCGTAAAACCCACCACGGAAGCGCCCGTGTCCACTGCTGTCGGCTGAATCGGCGCCCCACTCGTGAAGGTTCCCGACAAGATCGAAAACACCCTCATCGGTAACGCATTGAACGTAGGCGCCTGTGCTGGCGAGGGTGCCAGAGAGTTGATTGAGCCTTGGATCGTTGAAATTTGCATAGGTCCACTTCGACGAGTCGGACCCAAAGAGCTTTGCGACGGTGCTGCCTTTCCCCTCGTTGCACGCGCCCTTCTGGTACTTGGTGCCGTACGGATACGTTCGGGTCTCCAAAGAACCACGGCACGCACGGGCGAATTCGCTCTTGGAGCACAGACGTTTTTGCGCTTCGGCGCATGCGGCGCTCGCCTGCAGCTGCGAAATGTAACCTTGCGGCGATACATTTGATGCAACCTTCGCTCGGATGCGCAGACCATCGACGGTCGCAAAGGGCGAGTGCGCTCGCTCGGTGCCGTCGGATTGCAGCTCAACCAGGTACGCTTCGTATCGGTCTATGCAGAATGTTTCGAGCTCAACCATTCCCTCTGGGCATCGCAAAACGGACGCTTCCGGGCCATCTTTACCAGGGCCCGTATCGCTCGAAATGCCCGAATCGACGGACGTCGTCGCATCGCCAGCGCTTGTCATAGGTGGCGACTCTTGTAGAGGCGCGGTCGAGCAAGCGAAGAGGCCAAGAAGACTCAAACGCGCGGCCTTTCGCATGGTGAACACCATACGGCAGCTGGACGCAGGAGCAAGATTGAGCAGAATGGGAGACATGCTTATCGACCAACTATTTGCCCTTGCAGCTCTTGCGTTGAAAACCAGGGGTTTTCGAAGTCGATACGCAAATACGGCGCACGGTCGGGTTCACTACTACGAGTTGTCAGGCTCTGGCCTCAGGCCGCCGCTTGTGCTCCTTCATGGAATTGGTAGCTCTGCGCTCGCGTTCGCGAAGGTGGCTCCGCTTTTGGCTCCCTCGTTCCAAAAACTCATTCTCCCCGAACTCCCAGGTCACGGCCTGAGCGATGTGCCCGGTGATTGGCTCCAAGGAACGGCCCTTTTTGAGGGGATGAGCTCTGCGCTTGAAGTGGCAATGCCCGAACCGTTTTACTTTATGGGCAACTCACTCGGAGGAATGGCGGTTTTGAGGTACGCGGCCAACGCGCCAAAACGCCTTCTGGGAGCCGTTGTGTGCTCCCCTGGTGGCGCCCAAATGTCACCGGAAACGTTACAAGAAGTGCTTTCTGCGTTCGACACGTCGACACACGCAAAGGGGCGAAAGCTGGTAGAGAGGTTATTTGCCGGACCGCCTCGATATGCTCACTTGTCGACGTTTCTGATCCGTCAAATGGTAGGAAGACCTCCGATTCGCGAACTGATGAAGCACATTTCGACCGATGCGCTCTTGTCACCCGATGAGCTTGCGCGCATTCGCGTGCCGCTTCTGTTCTTGTGGGGCAAACAGGAGAAGCTCTTGCCGATAGCGCATCGCGATTATTTCTTGGCGAACTTGCCGCCTCACGTTGTGACTCAGTTCCCGGAGGGATATGGGCATTTGCCCCAGATTGAGAATTCGAAGGACCTTTCGCGACGCATTGTAGAATTCATCGACGAGCAGCGTGCGCGCGCTAACGGCGCAGCAGCCTGATAGGTCCTTTTGGCCCGGTCGAAACCGGCCTGTGAAGGACAATTCGTTTTCCCGCCTCGCGCCCTTCTGAAAACGCCTCGTTCCTAGTATTTCCCGCGTGACGAACATGTCGAATGTACGGGTGCCGTTGGCGTAAGTAGTGAACAAGGTCATTGTCTCGAACCCATACGAGGCCCTCGCTTTTCACAGAGCGCATTTGTTCGGCAAGCTTATCGCCAAAGCCAGCCATCACCCCTGAAACGTAACGTTGCTTGTCACGATTCGAGTCCGTTTTCGTGTCGCGCTTGTGTTCGAGCCAAAGTCGTTCGGCCGTGCTGCGCAAGAAGGCGTGGACGTACTCGGCCATCATTAGATTCTCGGGCGTGCCACAAATCTCGAGCACGCTCTTGCGCTTGCCCTCGCGCGGTCTGTACACCGAAATCCATATCACTTCGACGAAGAAGTATTTGCCGAGAATCATGCTGAGAATACGGTCGCTCTCAAACACACGGCCTGATGGCTCTCCGAGGTGTTTGACATCGTAACCGGTAGGGAGCGTTTTCGACACGCGCTCGATGTTGTATTTCAGCATGAGCTTGTGTGCGAGAAGAGCGGCTGTTTCA
>JAHFDX010000646.1 GCA_023248785.1 Myxococcales bacterium | reverse complement strand
TTGGTACGGTGCTTCCCTCTTGCTGCGAGGTAAACCGCAGGCGGGATCACGCGTGGTGAGTTCTTCGCGTTTTGGAGCGCATTTTTGCGAATGGCATGGCCGATGTTGGCCATTGGGTTCTCGGTGGCCATGATTCAGCGAGGCCGCGCTGGTTTCGCGCGTTTGAAAGAGGTTTTTGACGCAAAACCCGAAGTGGTGGATGGCCCGCTTGCGTTGCCGGTCAACCTAGAGGGACACCTGCGGGTCCAGGATCTTTCTTTTGCGTATGGCGAAAATAAAGTGCTTTCCGGTGTTACATTTGAGGTGCCCGCGGGCACCTCGCTCGCCATTGTGGGGAAAACGGGAGCCGGGAAAAGTACACTTGCCATGCTCATGGCGAGACTGTTGCCAACTCCCAAGGGAGCTGTGTGGCTTGACGGTTTCGACGTTTGCGATCTGCCGGTGTCGGGAGTGCGCGGCGTAATTGGATACGCGCAGCAGGATGCCTTCTTGTTCTCAACGACGGTTGCGCGCAACATCGGTTTTGCGCTTGACGATCCGGAGTCGGCGGTAAGCTTCGAGCGCGTTCAACGCGCAGCGAACCACGCGCAAGTCCATGACGAAGTCACATGGCTTCCTGAGCAATTTGACACTGTCGTAGGTGAGCGTGGTGTGCAGCTATCTGGTGGTCAGAAGCAACGAGTCGCATTGGCGCGCGCTCTCTTGTGGCAACCGTTACTTCTCATCCTCGACGATCCACTGAGCGCGGTGGATGCGCGTACCGAAGCGTCGATCTTGGATGCGATCGAGGATCACTCGAAAAAGAGTACTCTCGTGCTCGTAACTCATCGCGTCGCCGCGGCGGCGAGATGCGATCGCATCGTCGTTCTAGACCGGGGGCAGATCGCCGAAGTGGGTACTCACGCCGAGCTTCAAGCTGCGGGTGGTCTTTACGCGCAATTTGCCGAGGAACAGCGAATGGCGTCCGCTCTTGCAGAACTCAGTGAGGTGGCCGAGTGAGCAGCAAGGTTGCCACGCGCGAACGCGCGCAGGTCACGACGAAGGCGTTTTCCGATGAGGGAGCGCTCGGTAAGGCGTACGACGCTCGACTCCTAAGACGTCTCTGGCCCTTCGTAAAGCCGCACTTCAAATTCATCACGATCTCCCTCGCGACGCTCTTTATCGTCACGGCGATCAGCTGGATAAGGCCGATTGTGTTGGGGCGAATTGTTACAAGCGCAGAGCGAGCCGATGCAACCACCCTCTTCCGTTGGGGGGCCATCCTGGCAGGCGCGCTCGTGATCTCGCAAGCGTTCTCGTTCGTGCAGATGTACACGATGCAGATCGCGGGGGCACGCTCAATGGCGGACTTGAGGTCTACCATTTTTGCCTTCTTGCAGCGCCTTAGCTTGCGCTTCTTTGATCGCACACCCATCGGGCGTTTGGTGACACGGGCGACGAACGATGTGGACGCCGTGGCCGAATTGTTTGCTGCGGGCGTTTTCAATGCCATCGGTGATTTGTTGGCGCTTGTGGGCATTGTTGTCGCAATGCTCCTGTTGGATGTGCGACTCGCGCTCATTTCGTTTTTGGCGCTTCCGGTAGTGGGCCTCATCGTGAACGCGGTTCGCAAACGATCGCGGGAAGCATTCCGCGACATCCGGGTAAAGACGGCGAAGCTCAATGCGTTCCTAAACGAACAGGTGAGCGGCATCGCCGTCGTTCAAGCATTTGTGCGCGAAAAATCGATGGCAAGAGATTTTGAGGTCATCAACGCTGAGTACCGTGATGCGAACCAGCGGTCGGTATTTTATGAAGCCGTGCTCGACGCGGCGATCGAAATGGTTAGCACCCTTTCTATCGCCTCTATTCTCTGGTGGGCCGGTTTTCGCAAGATCAACGATGGGCACATGACGTTTTCCCTCGTCGTGATCTTCACGCAGTATATCAAGCAGTTCTTCGAACCGATCAGCATGCTCTCGCAGCGGTACACCATCATGCAGAGTGCGATGGCGGGCGCGGAACGTATCTTTCAGCTCTTGGACGAAGGGGATCTTGATGCACCGAAGCGTCCAGTGGCGGCACCTCCCTCACTTGCCCCGGTATCCGCGGATGAAGCGTTCGCGTTTGAACGCGTAAGTTTTTCGTACAAGCAGGGTACACCTACCCTCCGCGACGTTTCCTTTTCGGCAAAACGCGGCGAGAGAATTGCAGTCGTTGGCGCGACCGGCGCGGGGAAGACAACGGTCTCGGCGCTTCTTCTTCGACTTTACGAACACGACGATGGCGAGATTCGTGTGTTTGGAAAAGAGGTAAAGGCTTGGAACGTTCAAGAACTTCGATCAAATTTTTGCGTCGTTCCGCAGGACGTATTTCTGTTTCCAGGAACGCTTGCATCCAACGTTGCACTCGGCGAGGTGCCTCTCGACATAGCGAGGGTAGAGCGCGCGCTTCGGCAAATCGGGGCGTACGAATGGTTTTCGTCCCGTGAAGGGGGAATCGACGCGCGTGTGGAGGAGCGCGGCTCGAACTTCAGCGCGGGGGAGAGGCAGCTCATTGCATTTGCGCGGGCAATGTACCGCGATGCTCCTGTACTCATTCTCGATGAGGCGACGGCCAGCGTGGACTCCGCTACGGAGGCGCGTCTTGCACGAGCGTGCGACGTCGTGATGCGCAGTCGTACGGCGCTCATCATTGCTCACCGGCTTGGAACCATCCGCACGGCCGACCGAATTCTCGTATTCCATCGAGGACAGCTCGTTGAGCAGGGACGGCATGACGAACTGCTCTCGCAGCGCGGCGTTTATTCGAAACTCTACGAGATACAATTCGCA
>JAHFDX010000645.1 GCA_023248785.1 Myxococcales bacterium | reverse complement strand
GAAGTATCGACCTTGGGAGAAATCACCGGCAGCATCACCATCGCGCACCCGCCTTATTTCCTATTGTGACGCGTTGCCGCGATAGGAGGCAAACGACGCGAGAGGGAGGCGCACAACCTAACTTCTTCCCTCCGAAACGAATACTGTACGCTTTGGTGCATGAGATTGACCGTTCTTGCCGCCTGCACGGTGTTTCTGAGCGAAGGTTGCGAGGAGAAAAAGCCAGACATTACGCCGACTCCAGCGACCATTAGCCCATCCGTGACCCCGCCATCGCTGAGCGCGGTGGTTCCGAGTGCGACCTCGACTGCGACTGCGACCTCGACTGCGACCTCGACCTCGGCGGCAGTTTCGGCGGTGGCGAGTGTCGATGGGGGGGGGCGCGTACTGAAGTGCGGGGCAAAGCCACTGCCACCCTGTCCACTATTCGCGTGGATGAAGGCGAACACGGGGCCTGCGATGGCGTCAGAAGATTTCCCGGCGCTTGAGACGGCGCTGGAGCGCATCGCGACGATGACGCCACCCGGCTACTCGAACTGGGCGTCGATCGCAAAAGATGGCGCCAAGGCCGCGCGCGACAAAAATCTCGATGGGGTCAAGGGATCGTGCACGGGCTGCCACAAGCAATACAGAGAGCGGTATAAGAAAGAAATGCGCGATCGTCCTATCTGAAGTGGGGCGCGATGCGCCTGGATCTCGCACGCATGACGTTAAGGTCGCCCTCCAAGTCACGCCTGCCACCCCGCGCTCAAAAGGCGGGTCGCCCGCGCGGGCGATTTACGCAACACCGTCGCATCGATCGCCTTCGCGAGGCGCTGGAAAGTAGCCCTCCTGGCCTCACACTTGAAGACCTCGCCATCGTGCTTCGGGTCACGCCGCGATCCGTACGTCGTTACCTACGCGAACTCGAACGACTGCGAGAACTTGAATCGATCGAGACCACCCCGGGCGGGCCCCATCTTTGGCGTATCAAGGCAAGTGAACGCGGTAGAGCGGTTTCACTACGGCGTACGCAAGCGTACGGCCTCTTGGCCTCGCGCCGTTCGCTCGAGTGCCTTCGCGGGTCCGCCTTTTTCGAAGAACTTGATCTCGCCTACAACCAAGTGCTGCTCGTGGCGCAGCGTCCGGTGCGCACGTCTGCAAAAAGCGACATCTCGCCCGACGCGCGACTCGACAATCGGTTTGTGTGCGTGCCGGTTGAATCCCGAAGCTATGCAACGCGCGCTGAAGAGTTTGATGCACTATTTCAAGGCGTGGCGGAGCTACGGGCCATCCGATTTCGCGACAGCATCGATTCATCGGGAATGCCGATCATCCTTTCTCCCTACGCAATCGTTGTCGCGCGCGGTGCGGTCTTTGCCATTGGCGACGCAGATCAATCGGACACGCGTGTGGTCATCCCGCTCGACCGCATGACCCACGTGGAAGTGCTCTCCCACACCAGGCCGTTCGAGGTACCTCCAGATTTTGAGTTGGAGCATTACCTTCACGGTGAGTTCGGCGTTTGGGCCCCCTCGCGCGCAAGCGTAGAGGTCATTGTCGAATTTGATCCTTCCGCCGCAGCGCAGCTTCGAGCACGACGTGTTCATCCGACCCAGAAAATTGCCATGGCTCCCGACGGACGTATGCGACTTTCGGTGCGTGTGCCTTCGCTCGATGCAGTTCGCCCTTGGCTACTAGGCTTTGGCGCATCCGCACGCGTCGTTGCCCCCCCCGAACTCGCCGCAGTCATCGCCGCCGAACTTCGAATGGCCGCGGGGTACTACGCGTAAGCGGACCCTCCCAACCTCTCAGGATGTTCCTGCTCGTACACGATCGGGAACACACTCATCGCATCGTCCTTTGACTTGCACTTCAAGCACGACCGCGCCACGCGCCGTTCCACCTTTGAGGTAGACGGCATCTTCAGGCAGGCAGCTCACTTTTTTACACACGAGGCAAACAAAGTGTGGATGCGCGCTGCCGTCGTGTTCGGTGGAACCCGTCCGCTCGAATCGCCACGTATGATCTCCAACGTCTGTGCGGGCTAGTAACCCCGCCTCCGTGAGCGCGACGAGATTGCGCCACACCGTCACGCGATCGAGCCCCTTGCTCGCGAGCCGTTTTCCCACTTCCGCATGGCTCAGAGGGCCATTTGCGCGGAAGAGCTCAGCCAGGACAAGCATCCGCGGCTGAGTCGCGCGAAGTCCTGCCTCGCGCAGAGCATGCCGGAGAGACTCCATATCGGCCCCCGAAATCTCGTTCTTTTCATCGCGCAAAGAGGTTTCCTCGCGATGTTTTTCTTGGGCCGTCACGTCCCTAGTTGTAGCTGGACGGCCAAGGAGCGCAATCGCGGCTCGCTTCCCGTGCGAGCCAATCGCCTTACGCCGTGCTATTCGACGGGTGGATGCACGCTCCTGCCCCACGAACTTCTGCGCTGCCGCCCGGGCGACCTTGGTACGCGACGGTTGCGCTACTCTTTTCGTTCCTTTTTGCAATTGGCGCAGGCTCCGAATCGTTTCGCGTGATGTCGTACTACCAATCGGCGGAGGGTCGCACGGCGAGCCTCATCAGCCCCGAGGGTCGGTCAGAAGAGGACCAACGCCGCATCCGGGAAGCCGCTTCAGCGGTGTTTTCCGCACTCGATGCCCACAAACGCACGCTTTACCCTCTGACCATCGCGACCTTCGTCGTAAGTATCTTGCTGGTCATTTTCACGGTGCGAGCCCTTCTGGCGCGCGGGTTTGCGCGATCCGCGGTGGTTCAACTGATCACAGTGCAGGCGATCCTCGTGATCGCCCTTTTTGTGCGGGATAGGCCCGTCCGCGAGGCCGACCT
>JAHFDX010000644.1 GCA_023248785.1 Myxococcales bacterium | reverse complement strand
TCAAAAAAATTGACGAACTTGTGCCCGCGCACATGTTTCCTCCGGTGCTCGTTGGCGACTTCAACGCGGAGGCGGATGCGGATGAGATGCGATATCTGCGTGGACTCACGACGTTGGGTGAGCCCCGGGGCGCGTTTTATCTCGACTCGTTCAGCTTTGCGAACGAAGGTGACCCTGGGTACACGTTCGCGCGCAAGAACGGGTTTGCGGTCGTTCAAGGCGAACCAAACCGCCGCATTGACTACGTTCTTGTGCGTCCCGATGGACGGCGCCGGGCCGAGCCAACGAGCGCGCGCGTGTGCTTCGACGTGCCGCGTGGGGACGTGTGGGCATCAGACCACTTTGGGGTGTTTTCAACGTTGCGTGCGGGGTGATCGGCTTGGCCCGGAGCATGCTCTTGAACCACGTATGCGCATCGACGACCCGTCCAAAAGTGCAACGCGCGAAGCGGTCGATCTTGGGCCAAAGAAGCCTGAAGCCAAAGGCTCGATCCCGTTCGGATCTCTTCTTTCCGGGCAGCTAGAGGCGTTTTCGAAGCCCAAAGGACCGCCTCTAGGTCCATCGTCGCAGGCCCCGCCGCATGAGCCACCGAAGCTACCATCCCGTGCTCGTACGGAGGAGAAGCGCGAAGACGGCACCTCGACGAAAGCCGCTGGACGCCGAAGTGATGACGATGGGGCCGCCAAGCGGATGACGGCGAAACCCCGTCAAGACAACGATAAACCACGCCGCGAACTTGCAGGACGAGAGGATACGTCGCAAGGGCCACCTCGAACGAAGAGCGATGACGATGGCGGAAGAACCGAAAGCGAGGACAGGAGCATGAGCGACGCGGATGACTCAAAGGTGTGTGTCAAAGGTGATGCACGTGACGAGGTTGTTCGCGAGCCAGACGTCCGCTCTGCCGAGGACGCCGCCGCAAAGGCAGCCGCGCAGATCATGCAAAATCCTCAGGTCGTTCAGGCGGTTCCACAAAGCTGGGCCGCGCTGTTGATGGATGCGAGCATCTTTGCGCCCGAAGACACAGGCATCTCAGCCGGCATCGCGGATGGAGTGACTTCAGGCATTTCGGCCGCTGGCGCGGAGTCGACGCAAAAAACCGCGACAGTGAATTCCGTAGAAAACTCGGCCGCGCTTGCCGCCGTTCATTGGCAGGCATGGCAACAGCCTCAAGCGGCTCCGGCGGCGTCACTGCCGTCGTTGGCGTCCACCCTTGCAGCGGATCTTTTTGCGGCTCACGGAGCTTCACCTCTCGCGGGGAGTGAGCAAGTTGCCGTTTCCGAATCGCACACCCAGGATCCCAATGCCGCGACACATGCCGATGATTCGATCGACATGATGGCCAATCCAGAATCGTTGCTTCAAAGCGATGATCTCGACGCGCTACTTGCTTCGTACCGAGCTGCGGTTCGGGGCACACCCGGTCAGGCTCCCGCAACGAAGGGTGACGCCGAAGCGTCGAAGCCGGGGCTCACCCCCCAGCCGCAGGGTGCCGCGAGTCATGCGCAGAAGGAGCAACAGCCGCAGGCCGCGTTCCAGTTGCCGCTTGACGTGCAGATTCGTCCGCAATCGACGGTCACTCAAAATATGGCCCAAACGGTTGCGGCATTCGCGCAGTCTGATGCGTTTACAAACGCGAAGTTGCAAGCGCGTAACGACGATTCCGAGTCTCACCGGTCCATCCGAACGCCAGAAGGTTCAGAGACAGGGCGCCTCGCTGACATTCGCGACACCGCTCATAGTAGTGTCCAACGCATCGATGAAACGACGGCCACGCACCAGGTTCGCACCGAGCGCGTAGATTCGATGGAACAGATGCAAAATCGCATTCAAATGATGATCGAACAAGGCGGTAAGGCTTCCGAAGTGAAGGTGGACACGCAGTTCGGTGCAGTTCGCGTGCGTGTCGAAATGGACGGCAATAGGGTGAACATCAAGTTTGCAACGGAGCAGGCGCAAGCGCAGGTGCAAATCCGCGCGGGCCTCGACGATCTCACCAAGAGATTGTCGAATCAGGGATTCAAGATGGGTGATGTTACATTTTCGGGTGCGGGCCAGAGCCAGACCCAAGCAGATGCTCGTCAGAATCAAGCAAGGCAGCACCGCGAGGAAATGCTCGATGAGAGCGTAGCCTTCCGATCCGGCGCACGCATCTCCAGTCTCAAGCCGGTGCAGATCCGTCCAACGAACGCTGCAAGTGCCTAACGAACAAGCCCCATGCCCTTCACGATCGCGTCTATCGGAGCTATGGCTGCTTCATCGTTTTCGGCGCTTTTGGGAGCAAGCGAATGCGCGGGGCTGACGGTCACCCGTCTTGAAAGTAGATCCGAAATCGGAAAGGCTGCGCGCGACGAGTGGCTCGCGGTCGTAGTTGACACGCTTGACCCGACGAGTGCCCTTTCCGCTCTTGCCCTTCGCTCGGTCATCGCGCCGGGAACGATTCCCATTCTCGGTCTCTCCGCTGCGCGAAGGGATTGCGATTTTCTCGAACACTTCGCTGTGGGTGGCGATGACCTCGTTGGTGTGACCGAACCGTCGCTTGCGTCGCGTCTGCGCTATCTTGGGGCACTGCGGAATAGCGGTGCGCGCATTCACGATCGCATTGGTCTCGCGGCTGTGATGACGTCAGACACTCGGTGGGGCAGCGCCGCTTCCCGGCAACTGGAACGCGCCGGGTATGGAGTGATTGCGACGTCCTCGCTCGGATGGCTCATGAGCGAGATTCGCGAGCATCGTCCGTCCCTTGTTCTTCTTGGCCCCGATCTCCCCTACGATCGCATCGCAAATAGCCTTCACGAGCCTGAATTGTCGGCGATTTCCT
>JAHFDX010000643.1 GCA_023248785.1 Myxococcales bacterium | reverse complement strand
GTTCGCGCGCGGCGTCTTCTTCCTCATCCTCTTCTCGACGAGGAAACGTCACCTTGCCCGCAATCAGTACCGGCTCGCCCGAGTGAAGCACAGCTGCGTGGGCTTCAATGTCACGCCCTCGGAGCTTCACGCTCACGCGGCCTGCGCGATCTTCGAGCTCAAAGAACGCAACCTTTCCGCCGCCGTCCTTGAAGATGCGTTCGCGATAACCCTCTGCCATACCAACAAGACGCACCACGCTCCAGTCGTCCATCGTTGCGAGCGTGCTCGTGAGGGATGCCTGGAGCTTCTGGAGACTCGACTCGCCCTGTAGGTATCGATCGAGCGGATGTCCCGACACGTAAAAACCAAGAGCCGCGCGTTCCCGGCGCAGCAGTTCACCGCGATCCCACGGCTCGGCTTGGGGATACTCGGCCGTCGTTGAACTCGAAGCCGAAGGGCCTCCAAGCAGCCCAAAGAGCGACGTTTGCCCCGCCTCTCTATCGCGGCTCGCCGAACGCGCGCGTTCAAGTGCAAGGTCAATAGCTCCGAAAGCTCTCGCTCTTGTTACATTTTGACGTTTGAGCGAAACATCGAAGGCACCACATTGGACCAATGCTTCGAAGACGCTTCGATTAATCTTCTTCGCATCCACACGCGCCGCAAAATCGAACATGTCACCAAACGGGCCACCGACTAAACGCGCCTCGAGAAGCGTATCGAGCGCAGCGCCTCCGAGACCACGAACTGCGCCCAGGCCAAATCGGACTTGCGGCCCGCACTCGTCTTTGACGCGTTCGGATCGCGCGGCTTTGCGATCTCCGTTTGGATGCGTGTACACGACCTTAAAGTCGGTATCGCTCTCGTTCACGTCAGGAGGGAGCACCGTAATCCCCATCGCCCGCGCGTCTGCAATCGTGCGCACGACTTTGTCAATGCGATCCTTGTCGCTCGTCATGATGGCGCACAAGAGTTCGACGGGGTAATGGGCCTTCAAGTACGCTGTCTGATACGTGATGAGCGCGTACGCGGCCGAGTGGCTCTTGTTGAAGCCATATCCGGCGAAGTACTCGAGCAGCCCGAAGATGCGTTCTGCGTCCGCCGCATCCACGCCGGTTGCTTTGGCGCCTAAGGCGAAGATGTCCTTCTGCTTTGCCATCTCCTCGGGCTTCTTTTTTCCCATGGCCCGCCGCAAAAGGTCGGCACTGCCAAGCGTGTAGCCGGCAAGCTTCTGCGCGATCTCCATCACTTGCTCTTGGTAAACGATGACGCCGTAGGTCGGGGCGAGAAGTTCGTCGACCAGCGGATGCATCGAGCCAATTGGCGCGCGTCCGTTCTTGCGGTTGACAAAGTCGGTCACCATGCCGGTTCCAAGCGGACCCGGCCGATAGAGTGCGACGGCTGCGACGACATCTTCGAAGACATCAGCACGCAGGTCCTTGAAGAGTTGCTGCATGCCGCTCGACTCGAGCTGAAACACGCCCTTCGTTTCGCCCGATCCGAGAAGTTGGTACGTTGGGCGGTCATCCAACGGGATAGCCGACAGATCAAACTGCCTCTTTTCGCGCGCAAAATCGGGCCTCGCATTGATCAACCGTTGCGCGATGGCAAGCACGGTGAGCGTTTTCAACCCGAGGAAGTCAAACTTGACGAGCCCAGCCAGCTCAACGTCGTCCTTGTAGTACTGCGTAACGTAGGCGCCGGTTTTTTCGTCGCGAAAGACAGGCACATGGTTCCAAAGTGAACCTTCGCTGATCACAATTCCCGCCGCGTGTTTTCCTGCGTGACGCGTGAGACCCTCGAGCTTGCGCGCTTGATCGAGCAGCTGTCGCGTCTGCGGCTCGGCGTCGTACCGAGCCTTGAGTTTCGGTTCGACTTCTAGACTCTCCGCAATCGTGTACGTCTCAGCCGGCGTTTTTCGCGGGATGAGGTTGGCGATCATTTGCGCGTCGGTTGGCGTAATCCCCAAACATCGCGCAACGTCTTTTACGACGCTCTTCGACTTTAACTCCGCGAACGTTGCAATTTGCCCGACGCTGTCTTCGCCGTACTTGCGCTGAACGTAGGCGATGACCTCGTCGCGCCGATCCATACAAAAATCGATGTCGAAGTCCGGCATGCTGACGCGTTCGGGGTTCAAAAACCGTTCGAACAGCAACTTGTACGCGATGGGATCCAAGTCCGTTATGCGCAAGGAATACGCGACGAGCGAGCCCGCTCCCGAACCACGGCCTGGGCCGACAGGAACGCCTTGTTCTTTGGCGTAGCGAATGAAGTCCCACACGATCAAAAAGTAACCGGGGAATCTCATTTTGCAGATCACGTCGAGCTCGAGCTCAAGACGCGCCTTGTACGCGAGCTCGTCGATACTCTTTCCGAGTGCAGCGAGCTCGCCAAAGCGTACAAGAAGCCCTTCGTGCGCCACGTGACGGAAATAACCGCTCTCGTCGTAGCCCTCAGGAACCTTGAACGTCGGCAACATCGGCACGCCGAGGTTCAGACTCAAGTTGATTCGCTCAGCCACTTCGAGCGTGTTTGACACAGCCTCGGGAATATCTCGAAAGAGATGCGCCATCTCTTGGGTGCTCTTCAAGTACATTTCGGACGAGCCGTGATGCCGCGCCTTCGCCTCCTCGTACGAACGCCCTGACTTGATGCACGATAGGTACAAATGCGCTTCACCATCATCTCGGACGGCAAAATGAACATCGTTTGTGGCAACGCACTTGAGACCCATGCGCTTTGCTTGTTCACGGAGTAATCGATTGAGGACCGGTTGCTCGGCAAGGCCGTTATTTTGAAGCTCTACTTACACATTCTCGCTCGGAACTTTCGAAAGCACCG
>JAHFDX010000063.1:4466-11107 GCA_023248785.1 Myxococcales bacterium | reverse complement strand
GACTCTTCCGATTTCGTTTTCCATTGCAATTTTTCTCTCTGAATACGCAGCAAAGATTGTGCGCTCGGGTGGAAGCGCGGTCCTTGAATTTCTCGCAACGATTCCAAGTGTCATGTTCGGTCTTTGGGGGATCTTGCTTTTTCGAGCTCCGGCGGGTGCGACGGAAACATCCATCCAGCGCGTGGCGCTCGTGCTCGGGTTCATGTTGGTCCCCGTGTGTGCCTACGCGGGGTACGATGTCTTGCGTTCTGTGCCTCAGAACTTGCGCGATGGTGCGCGTGCGCTCGGCGCGACCCGATGGGACACATTCCGTGGGGTTGTCTTTCCATACGCACGGCGAGCTCTTGCAGGAGTTGCTCTGGTTGGACTGAGTCGAGCGCTTGGGGAAGGCATTGTTGTCGCTATGCTTATCGGCTCAACGTCTGGTCGCGGCACTCTTGCAAGCGTTCTCGTCACGCATGCCAATGGGGGGCCCGGGGTCGATTGGCTGAACGTAGCTGCTGTCGCTGCGTTGCTCCTGCTTGTAACGACGGCGTTACGTGCAGCTGGGCGAGCACTTCTGCGCGTTGCTACGAGGACTTCGTTGTGAGGCCCTCTTCTTCGCGGCGGTGGCTTGACACGGCAATATTTACGGCCGTTACGGGCGTTACATTTGCGGTCACGCTTGTTTTCGCTGCGTTTTTTGGATGGCTCGTCGTGCATGGATTTTACGGGTTACGCACAATTCCCCGCGAGTTGCCCCCCGAATCGGCGTGGCGATGGACGAGCATGCTTGCCGGCAGCGCGAAGAACACAGTTGTCTTGGTGACCGTGGCGGGGCTCATTGCATCGCCCTTTGCTGTCGCGGTCGGATTTCTCCTCTCCGAGGGTCGAGACGACCGATTCTTGCGCGGTGTTCGTGCGTGCGCGCGTGCGGCTCAGGGGGTCCCGTCGGTGATCGTTGGTGTTGGCGTGAGTGCGGCGTTCGTGACTTCGTGTGGTCTGTCGCCGATGGCGGCTGGCGCCATTGCGCTCGCTCTCATGCTTCTGCCGGGAATGATCCTGACGACGGAGTCACTCGCGCGAGCTGTTCCAAATGATCTTCGTTCGGCTGCCTTCGCGCTTGGAGCTTCACGTCTAAGCGTACTTCTCGGTGTCGTTCTCCCTGGCACTCGCACCGCCATCATTGCGGCGATTGTGTCCGCACTGATTCGAGGTGTTGGCGAGGCTGCTGTGCTGCTTGTCACAATGGGGACCGCGAAGGAGGGGCCGCTTGCTGTTCTTGTGTATCATGAGTCGTTACAATTCGATCTGCCCCCGACTCGGGCACATGCCTCCGCGTTGATCATGATGGTGTTTATCCTTTCCATGCATCTTGTCGTTTTGCGATTGCGCTCGGGTGTGCAGCTCGGCATGGCTCGGTGGTAGTCGTGGAGGCGGAGGCAAAACTCGAAGCGGTCGATTTGGAGGCGTTCTACGGAGCCGAGCGCGTGCTCAAGCGACTTCGCATTCCGCTGGTGCAAGGAGCAGTCACGGCCGTGATAGGTCCGTCCGGCTCCGGCAAGACGACCCTGCTCCGATGCCTCAGCCGAATGCACGAGCTCACGTCGGGGGCTCGTGTGCAAGGTGCCGTTCTGCTCGACGGGATGAACATCTACGATCCAGCAGTAGATGCTTCCGCGGTCCGAAGGCGAGTTGCGACGATTGCAGCGAAGCCGAATCCGTTTCCTTCGATGAGCGTGCGGGAAAATGTGCTGTCCGGTCTTACACTAAGCGGCATTCGCGCGCAGGACGCGGAATCGATTGTCGAATCATGTTTGCACGAGGTCGGGTTGTGGGATCAAATCAAAGACCGTTTGCGCATTCCGGCGACGGCGCTTTCTACCGTCGAACAGCAACAGCTATGCATCGCGCGAAGTCTTGCCCTGCGGCCTGAGGTGATTCTTCTGGACGAACCTTGTTCGGTGCTTGATCCAATGGCAACGGCGCGTATCGAAGACCTCATGCACGACCTGCGCGAGAGGTACACGCTTGGAATTGCGACGCACAGCATGCAGCAAGCGGCGCGGGTCAGTGACCATGTGGCATTTGTCCTGTCCGGCGAGCTGATCGAATACAGCGACACCGATCGTTTGTTCACTCGGCCGAGCGACGTGCGCACCGAAGACTATCTTACGGGTCGCTTTGGATAGCGTGACACTTCGAGTAACTTTAAGAAGTGACCTCCCGCCTTCATTCCGATCAGCAATACGAAACAGAACTTCGGCGACTCCGTGAGAGCTTGCTTCTCATGGGGGCGCGTGTTGAGGAGATGATCGCAGATAGCATGCGCGCGCTGGTAGAACGTGACAGCGAGCTCGCGCGCCGTGTGGTCGATTCGGACCAATTCGTCAATCGTCTCGAACTTGAAGTCGACGACGCATGCATGCGCATCCTTGCCCGAAGGCAGCCGGTCGCCTCGGACCTTCGTTTCATCACGCTAGCGCTCAAAATTGTAACTGATCTAGAACGAATTGGGGATCTGGCCGCCAACATTGGCGAGCGTGTGCTTGAGCTCAACGAAGAGCCCCCGCTAAAGCCATATCTCGATATGCCACGCATGGCGGACACGGCGCGGGGCATGGTGCGAAACGCGCTCGATGCATTTGTTTCGCGCGATGTCGCGTGTGCGCAGATGGTGATTGAGCGCGATGGCGAGCTCGATGCCCACTACGCAGACGTCTTTCGCGTTCTTCTCACGTACATGATGGAGGACCCGCGAAACATTTATCGCGCAACCAGGGTTCAATCGATTGCGAAGTACCTCGAGCGCGTGGGAGATCATGCGACCAACCTCGCGGAGATGGTCATTTTCATGATCGGTGGCAAAGACGTACGACATCTTACGTCATCAGGAGCTGTCGTAAGCGCGGTCCGGGATGAGTGAAGGCGAATGAACGTCAAACTCCA
Source organism: Myxococcales bacterium (assembly GCA_023248785.1). Classification (GTDB taxonomy): domain Bacteria; phylum Myxococcota_A; class Polyangia; order Polyangiales; family Polyangiaceae; genus JAHFDX01. The sequence goes on along the minus strand of JAHFDX010000063.1, from coordinate 8,179 downwards.
GGGGCTCCTCAATGCAGCGCGGTGGGTGGATCAGACCTATGGTCCAGCCACATTGACGGACGTTCGTGCGCGGTGCAGTCCTGCAGTGTGTGAGCGGCTTGATTCGGGGATTGCCAACACGTGGCATCCATTTGCCGAGTTCGTTGAATTTCTCACTGCCACGGAAGAAGCGTTGGGCCATCGAGACGGTCGGATTGCGGAGCAGATTGGTATTGCGGCTGCACGCGCGAATTTGCCTCAGGCCCTCGTTCGCATGGCGACCTACATCGCCCGGCCGGAATTTCTCATGCGGCGGATTGCGGGCCTTTGGCGCCAGTACAACGATGAGGGGGAGATGCGCGTGCTCACGTTCACCGAGCGCGGCGCGGAGATTGAGCTGCTGGGTCTAAGCACTTCAAGCTGGTTGTTCTGTTGCACGCTTACGGGTTGGTCCATTGAGATGGCGCGAACCGTAGGTTTCGCAAGCGTGATGTGCAAGCATGCGCAATGTCGGGGACGTGGAGGCGCACGCTGCCTTTGGCGCGTCCAATGGGCTACGAATCATCCATAAACGGGTAGGCGACTCGGATTGGAGGCGCGAACGTTTCTTTGATTGTGCGTGGTGAGGCCCAACGCAAAAGATTTAGTGCACTTCCCGCCTTGTCGTTTGTCCCCGAGGCGCGCGCTCCCCCAAAGGGTTGTTGCCCCACCACGGCGCCGGTTGGCTTGTCGTTCACGTAGAGATTGCCTGCGGCTTGTCGGAGCTTGTCTGCAGCGTGCGCGAGTGCTTTTCGATCGCTCGCAAAGATCGCGCCCGTAAGCGCGTAGGGGCTCGTTTGGTCGATGATCCCGAGCGTTTCTTCGACGCGCGCATCGTCGTACACGAAGAGGGAAAGAACGGGACCAAAAAACTCCTCGGACAACAGACGGTGTGAGGGTTCGCGAACTTCAATGAGCGTGGGCCATATAAACCAACCCGCAGTCCGATCGGTTTTTCCCGTAAGGACGGTGCACGCCGCGTCGGCGCGCGCTGCAGCAATGACCCGGTCAAGCTTGGTGAAAGAACGCTCATGGATCACGGCACCCATGAAGTTCCTGAAATCGCGTACGTCGCCGACCCGCAACTGTTCAATTTCTCCAACGAGAGCATCTTTTAACTTAGGCCACATCGAGCGTGGAACGTACGCACGCGACGCGGCGGAGCATTTTTGTCCCTGAAACTCATACGCTCCGCGAACAAGCGCCGTGACGAGCGAATCGAAATCTGCAGAGGGGTGTGCGAAAACAAAGTCCTTCCCGCCGGTTTCGCCGACTAGCCTTGGGTAACTTTTATAGTTACGAATGTTTGTTCCGACCCGTTGCCACAGGTGCCGGAACACGTCGGTCGAGCCGGTGAAGTGCACACCGGCAAGATCGCGCTGCGCAAGGCACGTTTCGGCCACGCTCGCTCCGTCGCCGTGCACGAGGTTGATGACACCGGGCGGTAATCCGGCGGCTTCAAAGAGCTTCATGGTGTAGTGTGCAGCCAGTGCCTGGCTCTCGGATGGTTTCCAGACAACCACGTTACCAAGCAGCGCAGGTGCGGCAGGTAGGTTGCCGGCAATGGCAGTAAAGTTGAATGGCGTGATGGCGAGCACAAAGCCCTCAAGAGGCCGCAGTTCGACGACGTTGTATATGCCGGCTGTTGAGATTGGCTGCTCCACCATTCGCGAGGCGAACGCCACATTGAAGCGCAAGAAATCGATGAACTCGCACGCACTGTCGATCTCGGCCTGGTGAGCTGTCTTGCTCTGACCGAGCATGGTCGCTGCGTTGAGTCTCATACGCCAATCGGTGGCAAGCAAATCAGCGGCCTTTGAAAAAATGCGCGCGCGAAACTCGAAGCTCGTTCGGCCCCACTCCGCCGAAGCCTTTCTCGCGGCATCCATCGCGCGTTGCGTGACCGTCTCGCGACCGTGATGTGCGAAGCCAAGCGTTACGCTGTGGTCGTGCGGTGCGCGCACCTCGAATCGCTCGCCCGTTGTGTCCTCGAGACCGTCAATGACATGCGGCAGCGCAATCGTGTCTCCGGAGAGCGCTGCGAGTTGGGACTTAAGCAATCCGCGCTGCGAACTTCCCGGCGCATACTCGTAGATGGGTTCGTTGGTTGGGAGCGCGAGCGAGCGTGGCAGATCGAACATGGGCTCAATGGTACTCGAACCCGGTGTTAGAATTTACGACTGCTTTGAGTCGTCGCTTGACACACGTGGACCGCGTCCGTCGACGTTGCCCTCCTTCGGAGGAGCATCGGCCGTCGCTTCCTTGGGTGCTTGCGTAGGGGCCTGGTCCTTCGGATCTTGGTGCGGTTTTTCGTGTCCGGGCTCTCGGTGCAAAATCTCGCGCTCGATCGTCTCTCCGACATTGACGAATGCCCGCTGTACCTCCTTTGCGCCATCGGCGAGCGCCCGCTCGAGCCTTTCGGTGGGCAGGCGATTGACTGTGGTCTTGGCCGCGCGGAGCAAGAGGCCAAATCCTGCCATCACGTCTGTGAGCGCATCGGGCTTTTTCTCGTCGGTCATTGGGTGAACATGATGCCCGAACGGTGGTCTGTCTAGGAGACCGCTGGTTTTCTCTGGAAGGCCGCTCGTTTTCGTCGAAACCGAGCGATGGCTAGGAGGACGAGCGAGGAATACTCATGTATTTTGAGCGAGTCCGACAACGCCAGCGCGAAGGGATCGGCGAAAACCAGCGGGCTTCTAGGGTCTAGGCTCTCTGTGGGGCCCGTGCGGTTTTTTTTGGCGAGGGGCCGGCCCACACGGTGGTCCGGTTACGCCCTCCACGCTTCGAGATGTACAGTGCATCATCTGCCGCCTTGAAGAGCTCATCCCATGAGCGTCCGGCCGCGGGAAACGTCGAAATTCCGAGCGAGCACGTGATGGAGAGCCTTCCTGTGTCGCTGTGAAATGAGGTGCACTTGAGCTCCTCGCGAATCCGCTCCGCGAGGAGTAGCGCCCCGTGCTCATCAGTTTGCTCACAGAGGACTACAAATTCCTCTCCGCCGAATCGCGCGACTAGATCGGTCGTGCGTTTTTGGCGTTTCAAGATCTCTGCTAAACCTCGGATGACCACATCGCCAACATCGTGTCCGTACGTGTCATTCACGCGTTTGAAGTGATCAAGGTCAACGACGAGTACGCTGAGTGGGCGACCGAATCGCACGGCTGCGGCAAGCTTTTGCTCGCTTTGTTCAAGCATGCTGCGCTTGTTGAGAAGTCCCGTGAGGCCGTCGGTTGTCGCCATGGTTTCGAGCTCGCGCACCATTCGCGCGTTTGACAAGCTGACCGCGAGGTGGCTGGCGAGAACCTCGAGGGTCGACCGCACCGAGTCAACGAACGCATTCGCCCGCTTTGCCCCCAAGATGAGTGTCCCGAGCACTCGGTCACGAAGGAGCAGAGGCAACACGAGAAGTGCAGGGTACTTGGGCCATGGATGGCTTTTGCTCAGCACGACTTGGTGCATGTCGTACTCACACCGATACGGAAGATGGAAGCGATTTTCGACAACCATCGAGACAAGGCCGGTGTTGTGCGCAAATCGAACTCCCGCAATCTCGTCGAGTTCGCCCGCAATGCTTGTGACGGCGCACACCTCGTGTATTCGAGCTTCCGGGTCGAAGAGCGTTACTGCCGCGAGGTCGAAGCTTGCGATTTCCCGCGCGGCCTTGACCCCGGCTTCCAGTACGTCGCGTTCGGAAA
>JAHFDX010000063.1:0-4456 GCA_023248785.1 Myxococcales bacterium | reverse complement strand
CCAAGGACTGTGCGGCACGATAGAGTTTGCCCTGCTCCACTTTTGCGCGTTCAAGTTGAACAAAGAGGCGTTCGTTTTGAATCGCGCGCAGACAAAAGCGAGCTGCCTGCTGTGCCATCGTCTGGTCGGTTTCACCAAACGAAATCGGTTCGAGTCGGTCAAGCGCGAGGATGCCGCGAAGGTGACCGTTTTCTACGACGGGTAGCGCATACAACGAGCGAATGGGATTTTCGCCTTGGTAGTAGGGCACGCGAAACGATGGTTTCAAATGGATCAGTGAGAGAGCCTTTTTTTGAGCAACGACGGCACCGAGCACCCCGTCGTTCGCTGAGAAAGGAGCATCACTCAGCTGGTCACTGCTGCTTGCTGCTTCGCTAATGCGAAGGTGCGTTCCGTTTGCGTTAAGCCAGAGCAGGACGGCGGAATGAAGATCGAGTGCATCACGCAATAATTCGAGTGCATAGTGCACGCTTTGGTGGATCTCCTCGATGCTCGAACGGATAAGGCGTTCTTCGCCCCGTTCTGACGAATGAGTCGGGTCGCCCGCACCGAGAAGACGGTAGCTTCGAGCATCTTCCTTAAGTCGGTCCATCTGCTGCTGAACGCGTATCGTGGCGGACTTTCGCAAGCGCATGACTTCTGCCCGCAGAAAGAGCAAGTTGAGTGCGCTAAACGTCACGGCAAACGCGGCGCGCATCATGAAGGCGCTTCCGTCTGTTTCGTGCAAAACCTGCTTCCGAATGGCGGCCTCGAGGCCGAGTGCGACGGCAGTCGCCACGATGCTTGCGCGCGGTTTTAGAGTAACCGTGACGAGCGCAACATAAAAGTAGACGAGGGGGGATGTGGACCCGTCAAGGTGTCCATCCGTCGCGAGCAATGCGCCGTAAAGGCAGATGGCAAGCGCAATGGCGAACTCCGTGTCTTGCGGGGTCGAGGATTCGTCGGATGTTCGCCACTTCGATCGAGCTCGCGCGGCTAAGATGGCAAGAGACGCCGCTACGGCGGCACATTTCAATCCACGACCGATTGGCGACTGCAGGGGCGAGGCGAGCACGATCGCCGCCACGAACAAGATGGAGAGCCGCGCAGAGGCGCGTGCTGCCTTGCGAAGGAACATCCATGTGCGCACGAGCAGCGAAGAAGACACAGCCTCTTCTCCGCCGGTAACAGATCAAAGCACTCTTGGACAACTTTTCGGAGTGCAGAGAGCGTTATCGGTTGCGCGCGTGCGACTGTAGGAAAGACAATACTCTCTGAGGGGAAACAAGAGAGTCATGTCACAAGATGGACTGGATGCTGCACTCGACGTGATTGCGGAGGCCCTTCGTGCCATCGCGAGATACCCAATTCCACTGGGAGGCGAGGGTGAAGAAGATCCGTCGCAAATCAGCGCGAAGTGGGCGGAACACATCCTAAAACTCGCCATTCCACCAGGTGCTGCCCAGCCTCTCAAAACGCGTGACTACGTTGGCGTTCGCAAGTTCTTTGTTCAGCTGAGGCAGCGCGAGAGCGAGCAGGTAAGCAAGTCCCACCAAGGGTTACGCGAATCCATCTGGGAGTTTGCTAAAACACTGAGCCAGTTTTTCAGCGACAGCCGTCATTCAGATGAGCGCGTAAAAATGCAACTCGATAAGTTGCGTTCTGCCGCCGAGAACGCCGATGCGTCTCAACTGCGAACCGAGATGATGGCAGCCGTCGGTGCCATCGGTGACGTTCTTGAAGAGCGCCGGCAGCAACATGTGCAGGCGATGGCCGACCTTGGTAAGAAGGTGAAGGAATTAAGCGTCGAGCTTGAGACCGCAAAGCGTGACGCTGCGGAGGACCCGCTGACCCACCTGCCAGATCGTCGCATATTCGACGAAGAGCTCGAGAGGGTTTCGCAAATCGACGTCGTATTGGGCCGGCAAGCGGTCATCTTGATCATTGACGTTGATCACTTCAAAGGGACGAACGACTCCCATGGCCACGCGGCAGGGGATCAGGTGCTGAAGCACGTCGCAGATTGCATTTCGCGCACGTTTATTCGCCGTGGTGATTGCATCGTGCGCTTTGGTGGCGATGAATTCGCAATTCTCCTTCGTGACACGGTCATCAAAGATGCACACATGCTGGCCGAACGTTTTATGGTGCGTTTGAAGGAGAAAGCGCCCTTTCCCGTGACTGTATCCATCGGTCTTGCCGAGACTATTCAAGGGCAATCCGGCTCTGCGTGGTTCGAACGTGCGGATCGCGCGCTCTATGATGCGAAGCGAAGCGGGCGAAATCGGGTGGTCGATTCGGTGAAGACGACTACGCCCAATTCCAGCGATTGAGGATCCATTGCACCGGTGGTTATTGTACCGGTGGTTATTGTACCCAGACCAATGAGCATCCCGAGCGCGTTGAGAACGCGTAGATGATGCCAATCGCAATCGCGAGGGTGACAATCCCGAGTCCGAAAAACTTGGGTGCGGTCCAGATTGCGTCTTGGCGATCGAAGTCAGGATCTTCGTTGAACCGTGGGCTAGCCATGCATGAGGTTAGACCGCATTCGCACGCCGGCGTCAAACGCATGACATACGAGGGCAGGGTGTCAGCGGGCTGGCGCAAAAGCCCCCTCATCCTCATGTCATCCTGAGCTCGCACCGGCCTTTGGCGGGATGGTTGGCAAAGGACATGGCGCTCAGCTCAAATCACCAATGTTCTCATGCCATGTTCTTAGGAGCGACGCGAAGCGGAGTCGAAGGACCCCCCGGACCTCGCGACGACAGGGGGTCCTTCGCTCGGCCAAGCCTCGCTCAGGATGACATGATGGGGGTGCGTCGCTCAGAATGACATCCTGGTAATTCCCGGGGCCCATTTTTTGCGTGACCTGGGGTCGTGGCAGCAGCAGTTCACGTCCAGTTGGCCCAGGCGCTTGCTCAGCAGGAGCACGCGAAAGATCGCGGTCCGCTCGATGCGGGTCGTTTTTCGGCCGAGCTCGCAAAGCATGCGAACAAGGTCGAGCGCATGGTCGTCGACATCAAGAAGACGCACCTCACGATGGACGAGGCTTCAAGCTCGCTATCGAATGCGTTCCAGAAGCTCACCGGTAACGTACCGTCTCGTGACACCCTGCGCATCCTGACGGCGCAATGGGCGCACGAAACCGGCGGTGGTAAGTCGATGCTCAACTACAACTTTGGCGGCATCAAAGGAACGGGACCTACGGGGCTCTCCATCGCCGCAAAGACACACGAAGGGTACGGCGACAGCGAAGTAACCATTCGCGATCACTTCCGCGCTTATGAAAGCGCGGATGACGGCGCCACGGATTACGTGTCGCTTCTTCGCCGGCGGTTCCCAGTCGCGTTCGGGGAGGCCGAGAAGGGAAATCTCCAGGGATTTGCGACAGGACTTAAGGATGCGGGGTACTACACCGACTCCGTCGAGAACTACCAACGCGGGCTTGAGAGGTGGGCGGGAGACCTTGAGGCTTCTGGGGCGTTGGAGCGCATGCCCACTCAGGGGCAGCCACATCGAGTTGTTTCTGCGGATGCCCTTGTCTTCGAGCTCGAACGAGCCGCATTACGGATTGCACGTGAAAATGCGGAAGAGCCGCTTGGCAAAATCTGGTGAGGGAAAGGTTATGAACTGGAAAGACTCCGTCGTCCTTGTGACCGGTGGGACTGGTTCGTTTGGCAAGGCGTTCATCTCGCGGATGCTTAAGGAACACAAACCGCGAAAACTCATCATCTTCAGTCGCGATGAGTTGAAGCAGCATGAGATGCGCGCCGCAGGGTACGAGCATCCGTCGCTCCGTTACTTCGTCGGTGACATTCGAGATGCGGAGCGATTGCGTCGCGCGATGAAGGGCGTTGACATCGTGGTTCATGCGGCCGCACTGAAGCAAGTGCCGGCGTGTGAGTACAATCCGTTTGAAGCCGTGATGACGAACATCAACGGCTCGCGCAACATCATCGACGCTGCCATCGACAACAAGGTCAAGCACGTACTCGCACTCAGTACCGACAAGGCGGTCAACCCCGTAAACCTCTACGGCGCAACCAAGCTCGTGGCGGAAAAGCTGTTCGTTCAGGCAAACGCCTACGGTGCCGGCGAAACGAGATTCAGCTGCGTGCGTTATGGCAACGTGGTTGGTAGCCGAGGTAGCGTGGTTCCACTTTTCCTGGAGCAACGAAAGCGCGGCAAGATCACGATTACCGATCGGCGCATGACGCGGTTTTGGATCACGCTCGATCAAGGTGTGTCGTTCGTTACAAAATGCATCGAGCGTATGCACGGCGGTGAAGTGTTCGTGCCGAAACTCCGAGCGATGAGCATGGTGGATCTCGCTCAAGTGCTTGCCCCAGATTGCACGATTGAAACGATCGGCATTCGCCCTGGTGAAAAGCTCCACGAAGCGCTCATTAGCGAGGAAGAAGCAACCCGCACGCTCGACGTCGAAGGAATGTACGTCGTTCAACCCGCGCATCCT
>JAHFDX010000642.1 GCA_023248785.1 Myxococcales bacterium | reverse complement strand
GAGTGTCGTTCGATCGTTCGCGCATTCTCCATGAAGCGAAGGCACACGCCATGGGTCTCGCAGAGGCCGGCTATCACCCACCCATTCCGCGTGCATACGTTCTTCCGGGCGAGAGCGGTATCGCCACGCTGAGCATGATGGTCGATACTCTCGTGGCGGGAGGATTTGCCTCCGAGCACGACGCAAAGATCGCGCGCAAGCTCGCCGAGGTACTCTGTGGCGGGCGCGGAGGTGCCGCGCGCGAGGTAACGGAAGACCAGGTGCTCGAACTCGAGCGCGAGGCGTTCGTTAGCCTGTGCGGCGAACCAAAGAGCCAAGAACGCATGCAGTACATGCTGATGAACAACAAGCCCCTGCGGAACTAGGAGTGAATCCATGACCGACATCATCATTGCAGAAGCCGTCCGGTCGGCAGTGGGCCGAGCACACAAGGGGTCGCTTGCACAAAAGCGCCCTGACGAACTCGCGGGCGACGTCATTCGCGCCTTGCTTCTGCGCGTGCCAAAGGTAAAGCCAGCCGACGTCGAAGACCTCATACTCGGATGCGCGATGCCCGAAGGTGAGCAAGGCCTCAACATCGCTCGTCCAGCCGGATTTCTTGGCGGTTTGCCGCAGGAAACAAGTGCGATGACAATCAATCGCTTCTGTTCGAGCGGACTACAGGCGATTGCGCTCGCCGCAGGCTCGATTGCGACAGGGTCGTGCGACATTGTGATCGCCGGCGGTGTCGAATCGATGACGATGGTGCCGATGACGGGCAATAAGTTATCTGCTTCACCCGAAGCGATGGCGCAATTTCCCTCGGTCTACACGCCAATGGGCATTACCGCGGAGAACGTCGCGAAAAAATTCAACATCTCGCGGCAAGACCAAGATGCGTTTTCACTGAAGAGTCAACAGAAGGCCTCCGCAGCCATCGCCGCGGGCAAATTCAAGGATGAGATCGTTGCCGTGCGCGCCGTCCGCTACGTCGGCAACGACCGCAAGGAGTTCGACTTTCTTGTCGACGAGCTCCCGCGCGCAGACACCACGCTCGAAGGGCTCGCTGCGCTGAAGCCTGCCTTTTCGCAAACAGGCACTGTGACCGCCGGCAATGCATCGCCACTTTCAGATGGTGCCGCTGCAGCACTCATTCTGAGCAAGGCGAAAGCCGACGCCCTCGGCATCAAAGGGCTCGGATATTTTCGAGCGTTCGTGACCGAAGGCGTCGACCCCGCCATCATGGGCATTGGGCCGGTGCCCGCGATCCGCAAGTTGTTCCGAAAGACGGGGCTCTCGGTGAACGACATCGACCTCTTCGAGATCAACGAAGCCTTTGCGAGCCAGTCCCTGTACGTGCAACGGCAGCTCGAAATTCCCGACGCAAAGCTCAACGTCAATGGTGGAGCCATCGCCATGGGACACCCGCTCGGATGCACCGGAGCCAAGCTCGTAGCCACGGCGCTGTACGAGCTGAAAAAACGCAACGGGAAGTACGCGGTCGTGTCGATGTGCATCGGCGGAGGAATGGGTGCTGCCGGGCTTTTGGAGAGAATTTCATGAAACCACTCGCCCTCCTCTGCTTCCTCCTTGCCCTCACGAGCTGCTCTTCCGATGCGATCACCGGGAGCGACGCATCCGTCACGAATCCCGATGGTTCCACGACCAACACGGGCTCCGACAGCGGCGGCTCAAGCGATGTTGGTCCTACTACCGACGCGAGCATCGATGACGTGTGCGCCAAACTCGCGGACTCGGTTTGCGCCAAGATTCAAAGCTGCTCCCCTTTCGGATTGGCGATCGCCTATGGGGACCTTGCCACCTGCAAGGAACGATCGATCAAAGCGTGCCCAACGGGCTACCCAAATTCGAGTGCGACTGCGGCGCGTTCTTTGGCATGCGCAACGTCGCTCGCCGCCGTTTCTTGCAAGAGTTTTCTTTCGGGAGATCTCGGCGACGGATGCAATGCCGCGCCCGGTGGGCTCGAGCTAAACGATCCATGTGCAGACGATGCGCAATGCAAGAGTACGTTTTGCGCGCACTCGCCCACATCAAAGTGCGGCACGTGCGCAAACCCGACAGCGCAAGGCGATCCTTGTGTTAACCAAGCGTGCAGCCGTGGCACCGTCTGTCCTGAGGGCGGGACAAAATGCGTCAAGCCCACTGCGGGCAAGGTCGGTGACGCATGCACCTCGCAAGAGCAGTGTGCCGTCGCGGCCGCTTCCGGTTGCAACACCATCTCTGGAAAGTGCATTGCGCTCGAAGTTGCATCCTCAGGCGGGACGTGCGGTGCAGACAGCCTCCTCGCCACGAAGTACACGCTCTGCCCCGCAACCGGTACTTGCTCTGCGATCATGGCAGGCAAGTGCAGCGCCGCTGCAGCCGATGGGGCATCCTGCAGCACGAGCACAAGTGGCGCGCATTGCATGGCCCCCGCCCGTTGCGTCTCAGGAACCTGCCAATTGCCGGATCCTATTTCGTGCCAGTGAGGGCGTGCCAGTGAGCGTATAGCCTGCCCGCAAAAGCCGGAGTATTTGTGCCGGATGCACGTTTCTGGAAATGAGCGCGTTCGAGCGATTCTTCCCGCCATTCGAACATTCTTCGAAGACCAAATTTACCCGCTCGAGCCGCAATTTTTAGGGGGGGCGTCGTCGTTTCGCGAGCTCTTGCCAGAGCTTCGCGCGTTGCGTGCCCACGTAAAGCAAAAGGGGCTCTGGGCGCCGCACTTGCCGGAGCATCTCGGTGGGATGGGGCTGAAACTCTCCGAGTTCGCGTTCATCAGTGAGGAGCTCGGCAAATCGCCCATTGGGCATTACATTTTCAACTGCCAAGCTCCGGACGTCGGAA
>JAHFDX010000641.1:2339-2827 GCA_023248785.1 Myxococcales bacterium | reverse complement strand
AACGCGGTGCAACGTGACAAGTGCGACGAAGCGTGACTACCTAGCCATTGGCGACCTCACTGCCAAAGAAGTGCGCGAGATCTTTGAGCTCGCGGAGGCGATGAAGCGCGCGCCGAAGGATCAGTTTGCACAACGGCTCGCGGGGCGTTCAGTTGTCATCGTGCTTGAGAAGGCAAGCACGCGAACGAGAGTCTCCTTTGAAGTCGGTGTGGCTCAGCTTGGCGCGCACCCGGTCGTCATTCCGATGCAAGGCTCGCAGCTGATGCGTGGCGAGCCGGTAAGAGATACAGCGCGCGTGCTCGCAGGCTACAGCGACATGATCGTGTACCGCACCTCTACCCGCGAACGGCTTGCAGAGATGGCGACCGCGCGCGTGCCTGTGATCAATGCGCTTTCGGATGACGGGCATCCCGTTCAAGTCCTTTGCGATTTGTTCACGAGCGAGGAAGTTACGCAAACGCGAATGGGCCAACTTCGCTTTGCGTTCG
>JAHFDX010000641.1:1194-2288 GCA_023248785.1 Myxococcales bacterium | reverse complement strand
TGAGGCGGCGAGCGCGTTTGGGTTGCATCTGACGCTCGGCGGTCCCGTTTCATTTTGTCCGTCGGAGCTCACTGCGGCGTCGGTGCACATGGTTCACGATCCCGCTGAAGCTCTTCGCGGCGCAGACATCATTAGTACCGATGTGTGGACCAGCATGGGTCAGGAGGCCGAGGCCGACGAACGTCTCGAAACGTTCGCAGGCTGGACGCTGACGCAGTCACTGCTCGATCATGCGAAGCCGAGTGCAATCGTTTTTCATTGCTTGCCCGCACACCGAGGGGAAGAGATCGACGATGCGGTGCTTGAAGGCCCGCGGTCACGCGTGTGGCTGCAGGCCGAAAATCGTCTTCACGTTCAAAAGGCCTTGATGCTGTGGTTGCTCGGTGAGCGTTAGTACCCACCGTACCCCTGCATCGGAGCTTGGGGGGCTGCCTGCACGTATGGAAGTTTGTTGTATGTCGCGGCAAGGACAAGCATCGACCATGGGATCGTCACGATGAGACCCATCAGGCAAAGGCATGCGCCAGCAACGTTAATGCCGAAGAGCGCAAGGCAGAGAAGAAACACATCACCACGTTTGTTTGCCGTGGCTTGCCATGTGGCCTTCGCACCTTGAATCGGTCCGAGTTCGCGATCGACAATCGCGTAGTTTGAAAAAATCGGTCCGAGCGCGAGGATGACACCAACGACGAGGGCGAAAAACGTAAATGGCATTCCCACGAGTGGACCGAGCGCCGGTCCAAGCGCAAGAACACCAACCGCCGTAGCCCAACGTCCTGCGAGGGTTGGTGACTGCAGGAGGTAGTTCCATCCGAGCAAGGCAGGCAAGCGGTTCCATCCCGAAAAAAGAGTACTAAAGCGCGCGCCTTCGCCCCGCGCGGATTGAATTCCCATTCGCGTAAGGCCTGGCGCAAAGAGCGACGTCAAGCCCACGTGAAGCGTCGTTACCGCCGCTGAGATCATGAAAAACTCAACCGAAGGCGTTATGCGCGGCCGCCTCCCAGCGAGCACGCTGCCAAAATCGTACACAGTAAATTGCGCCCAAAACGTGAACGCGAGGAAGGGGCCACTCGTAAGCAATCCCGCCACGATCA
>JAHFDX010000641.1:0-1184 GCA_023248785.1 Myxococcales bacterium | reverse complement strand
CAGCTCAAACCCCTCGCGAAGGACAGAGCCCACGGTCCAAGGAGGAGGCCAATTCCCAGGCGTGCCGGTTCCGTAATACCCATAACCCGGATGACCCGGCGGCGTGCCCATCGGCGCTTGGGGTGCGGTGTACGGATTGTAGTTCATAGTCTTTCTAGCCTCCTCGTAAGCTGCCTTGTGCCATGACCGTTACCACACGCTTTGCCCCCTCTCCTACGGGCGAACTTCATGTGGGCAGTGCCTGGGCGGCTCTTGCGTCTTGGCTTGTAGCACGCGCATCGGGTGGACGGGTCATCGTGCGCATGGAAGACCTCGATGCCCCACGGGTTGTAGAAGGTGCAGCAGAGCGCATTCTCCACGATCTTGCATGGCTCGGGCTTGATTGGGACGAGGGGCCCCCGGTAGGCGGCCCGAATGCGCCGTACGCGCAGTCACAACGAACCGCATTGTACGAAGCCGCGCTTGACGTACTGCGCGCACAAGGTGTGGTTTATCCGTGTGACTGCTCGCGCACGGACATTCAACGCGCGGCCAGCGCTCCACATGCTGGCGAAGAAGCGGTGTACCCAGGAACGTGTCAAAAAGGCGATCCGTTGCGCCTTATGAAACGCCCGGCGGCAATGCGGCTGCGTGTTACTGACTGTCGGGTCAGAATTGAAGACCGCGTGTGCGGTGTTCTCGAACAGGACGTAGAAAAAGACGTGGGTGACTTTGTATTGCGTCGTGGCGACGGAGTGTTTGCATATCAACTCGCGGTCGTGGTTGACGATGCAGCGATGGGCGTGAGCGACGTTGTGAGAGGCTTTGACCTATGGTCGTCCACACCAAGACAGGTGCATCTTTTCGAGCGCTTGGGTTTAAACGTCCCACGCTACTGGCACGTGCCCATCGTGCTTGGCCCCGACGGTGAACGCCTCGCAAAGCGAAGACCAAGCAGCCGAATCGGAGAGCTTCGTCGCGCGGGAATTGCGGCGGAAGAAATCGTGGGCGAGCTCGCGTTTGGGCTTGGATGGCTAAAGACGCCTCGACCTTGTCGAACTTCGGATCTGATCGGGTTGAATGATCCTACGCGCGCTACGTTTCGCCGGGAGCCTTGGCTCGTTCCGAGTCGCTGGGCACGGCTCGATTCATCGGCGAGTGAACGTTGATACGATGTCGTCAACCCTTTGGAACGGTGCCATCGA
>JAHFDX010000640.1 GCA_023248785.1 Myxococcales bacterium | reverse complement strand
GGGCCTGTGTGTATGCTCCCGCCTATGACGTTTGCAGCGCGCCCCATTTCTCAGTTGGCTTCCGACCTTGGCCTTGGTGAGGACGAGCTCGAGCCGTTTGGCCGCGGAAAGGCGAAAATTGATCTCTCAGCGCTACAAAAGCCTGTGCGAGGTGCGGGCAGGCTGATTCTGGTTACGGCGATTAATCCAACGCCTGCGGGTGAAGGGAAAACAACGACGTCGGTTTCGCTTGCGATGGGCATGCGCAGAATAGGCAAGAGCGTTGTGCTCGCGCTTCGGGAACCTTCGCTGGGGCCAGTCTTCGGTGTCAAAGGGGGAGGGACAGGGGGAGGGAAGGCGTCGCTTGTGCCGACCGATGATATCAATCTGCATTTCACGGGCGACCTTCACGCCATCACGTCCGCGCACAATCTCTTGAGCGCGCTCGTCGACAACGCCGCTTACTTTCGCGAACACTTCGGCGAAAAAGGGGAGGTCGACCCACGGCAGATCAGCTGGGGTCGTGCGCTCGACATGAACGACAGGTTCTTGCGTCGCGCGCTGATTGGCCTTGGCGGCCGGAGTAACGGCGTGCCACGCGAAGAGCGATTTGACATCACGGCTGCAAGTGAGGTGATGGCGATCGTGGCGCTCGCACGCGACTACCAAGATCTTGAGGCGCGATTGTCGCGCATCGTCATCGGAACGTCGTATACGGGTAAAGCGATCACAGCCGGTGACATTGGAGCTGCCGGATCCATGACCGCCCTCTTGCGCGATGCTCTCAAGCCCAATCTCGTTCAAACGGCCGAGGGGGGGGCTGCCATTGTTCACGCTGGGCCCTTTGGCAACATTGCCCACGGCTGCAACAGTATCGTCGCGACCAAACTCGCGATGCGCCTTGGCGACTATGTTGTCACGGAAGCTGGCTTCGGATTCGACCTCGGTGGCGAGAAATTTCTGAACATCAAGTGCCGCGTCGCCGACGTGTGGCCGCGATCGCTCGTGCTCGTGGCGACGCTTCGCGCACTGAAAATGCACGGCGGAGCACCCGTGAAGGAAGCGGGCCACGCAAACATAGAAGCTCTCGAACGGGGCCTCCATCACTTGGAAAAACACCTCGAAAACGCGCGCTTCTTTGGCATCCCGGCCGTGGTGGCGGTCAATGTATTTCCCAACGACCCGAAGGAAGAACTCGCGCTGGTGGAACGTGCAGCGGCCCGTTTTGGCGCGCCAGTTGCCCGAAGTGAAGGTTTTGCTAGGGGTGGAGAAGGCGCGATCGATCTCGCGCGCATCGTCACGGAGATCACCGATGCAACGGATCCTTGTCCACCGAAGCCTCGCTACGTGTATGAACTTGCCGAACGTCCGGAAGACAAGATTTGTAACATCGCAAAGACTATTTATGGTGCGACCAACGTGCACTTTACGTCGAATGCCGATCGCGATTTGAAGCGCATGACAGAGCTTGGTGCCGCGGAGTTTCCGGTGTGTATGGCAAAGACACAACTCTCGCTATCGGACGATCCAACAAAGTATGGCCGTCCGTCGAACTTTGACATCACGGTGCGCGAGGTTCGCCTCAGCGCGGGCGCAGGATTCATCGTTCCTCTAACGGGCGACATGATGACCATGCCCGGACTGCCGAGAGTTCCCGCTGCACGTGCCGTGCGTCTTATGCCCGACGGTCGCATACGCGGGCTCATGCAGAACGATTGAAGCGCTTCCTTGTCATGTCATCCTGAGCTCGCACCGGCCTTGGGCCGGATGGTTGGCAAAGAACATGGCGCTCAGCTCAAATCACCAATGTTTTCATGCCATGTTCTTAGGAGCGAGGTCTTCCCAGCGAGGGACCCCCCTGTCGTCGTGAGGTCAGGGGGGTCCTTCGACTCCGCTTCGCATCGCACGGGATGACATGAGGGGGCTTCGCTCAGGATGACGTGCGCAGTGATGGCTCGAACATCGGGAGTATCTACTTTCGTTCAAGTCGTAGTACCGCAAGGCCCTCGTTTTCTGCAGCGTTGGGATCGCGGTAGACGATTGTTCCGTTCAGCGGGTCGAGTGCGCGAAGTTTGGACAACCACGTTGCTACATATATTACCGGTTCGTACCCAAGACGCGCGCGCAGGATGCGTAGGGTGCGCGGATCGTCGACAGCGTGCCGGTCAAATTGACTCGAAGGGATGTGCGTAAGGAGTTCGATGGTCGATTCATCGCAGATGATGGTTGTCGTGCCAACGTTTGCATCAAGGAACGCAGCAACGGCAAGCCTGTCAGGAAGCGCACTGCGAATCGCGCCTTCCCACTCAAACATCCACCGTTGCAGAATGGCTCCTTGAAGGACCAACGCCATCGCAACGCCGCCCGCTAGGAGGATGGATTCAAGCGCATGCGTTGACGGTTTTGATGCAAGCCGCGTGACCCATCGGTCTGCGTGGCGGGCGAAACCCTCGATTCCGAACGCCACGCATACGGCATAGTACGGAACGATGGGGACCATGTGGCGGTCGAGGCCGAGCGATGATCGCGTGATCCAGGAAAGCGTGACGAATCCAAGCATCGCGAGCGATGCCAACGTGAAGTACGGGCCGAGTCTGCGCCAAACGGGAACCACGCCGAACGGCACGAACACCACTGCGTATCCCATCATGCGCAAAGGGGAGCGCCACGTGTAGTGCAGTACATCACGCACGAGCGCACCCGCATCGAGCGAAGAGTGCGCGTGCGTGGCATCGTTCGCGAAACTGCGGGTCTGTCTCAAAAACGCAAACCATGCCCAGTCCGCAGGGCGTCGTAGTATTGCCCAAACGCCAATGGCCAGGAAGGGCAAGAGGACCATCGACCATGCGCGAAAGG
>JAHFDX010000639.1 GCA_023248785.1 Myxococcales bacterium | reverse complement strand
CCTTCTACAAACACTCCTCGCGCAGTTGGTTTGACTTTCTCGCGTGGGAAACGATGTACTTCGCACAGTTTTTTGCGCTCGAAATGTTCTTTCGAGGCTTTTGGGTCACCACACTCAAGCGAAGCTTCGGCTCGGGCGCCATCTTCGTCATGGCCGTGCCCTATTGCATGATTCACTACGGCAAGCCGTTCCTTGAAACCATGGGCGCGATCATCGCCGGCATCGCGCTGGGCTCGCTCAGCATTCGAACGCGAAGCATCTACCAAGGTTTCTTGGTCCACGTCACCGTGGCGGGGCTCATGGACTGGCTCGCTCTCAAAAATCGACACGCCTTGCCTTCGGTTTTTTGGGCCTCGGAGTAGCGAAGTCCAATCAGGGCAGCTAAAGCTCTTGCCATGCTGCCTGCTGGAATCGCCAACGCTGCGTCGTTACGATCGATGCCACATGCCCCAGGAGGGCTATTTGGCCTTGCGACCGTGTTCACCGCTCGGCGCGATCCCATCGATTTTTTTCGCCAGCATCGCGACGCCTACGGCGATGTGGTTCAACTCAAGCTTGGCCCGTTCAAGTACATCATCACGCATCGGCCTTCTGTCATTCAGCGCGTATTTGTTGAGAACGCAAAGAACTACATGAAGAGCCCTCTTTACCGGGGCCTCCGGCCTGTTCTTGGCAATGGCTTGCTCATCAGCGAGGGCGATTTTTGGCGAAAGCAACGGCGCCTCACGCAACCCGCATTTCATCGTGAACGCCTCGAGGGCTTTGTCCTCGCGATGGCAAACGATGCGCGCGACATGTGCACTCGCCTCAATGCGATAGGTGGCGAAATCGACGCTCATGTGGAAATGATGCGTGTAACGTTACGAATTGCCGGTCACACATTGGTATCGACCGATCTTGAAAGCGACGCCAAGGACATCGGGCACGCGGTAACCGTCGCCGTTGAGTTTGCAAATATCTATGGGCTTGCGCTGGTACAGACGCCACTTTGGATCCCCACTCCGCTCAACCTAAGGTTTCGTCGTGCCATGCGAACGCTCGACGCCATGATCGATCGTATCATCGAGGGGCGCCGTCGCTCGAACGAGCTTGGCTCAGATTTGCTCGGCATGCTCATGGGATCGCGCGACGAGAACGACGGCGGCGCGATGAACAATCGACAGCTGAGAGATGAGCTCATGACGCTCATCTTGGCGGGCCACGAAACCACCGCAAACCTGCTTTCATGGACACTGTGGCTCCTTGCACAATACCCCGCGGTCGAAGCGCGCGCGCGCGAAGAGGTGCACGCCGCGCTTGCAGGCCGCCTTCCCACGTTCGACGACGTGAGCAAACTTTCGTACCTGCGCGCCATCCTCGATGAAACCATGCGTCTCTATCCGCCGGCTTGGTCATTCGAGCGGCAAGCAATCGAAGAAGACGTGGCGGATGGTTATCGCATCAAAGCAGGAACAGTCGTTGGCATCTGCACGTACACGCTGCACCGCGATCCCAATTTTTGGTCTGAACCTGATGTGTTCAAACCCGAGCGCTTCTTGGCCGGTGCGGCTGAAAGAACGAAGCATTCGTACTTGCCGTTCGGTGCGGGCCCACGCGTTTGCATTGGCAATCAGTTTGCGATTGTCGAAAGCGTCGTCGTTCTTGCCGTGATGCTTCAGCGGTTGAATCTAAGCCTCATCCCAGGACAGAGCGTCGCGCTCGAACCACAAGTCACGTTACGACCCAAGCCCGGCATTCAAATGCGAGTGAACCCCCGCAGCTGACAGGACGTGGGCCAGAGCTTTTGCGCGAACGGGATTTCGTAACGATGTTGCGTACAAATGGATGAGCGTGTGCGTCGAGAGCGCATTCGCGTCCGCAGAGACCTCGCTCCACTCAATCGCTGCAAGCCGCCGCCACAGAAGTGTTTCGAGCGATCGGGGTGCGTGCGCTAGCGCCACCTTGGCTGATTCGATAACTGTCTTCGAGCCCGGATTGGCCTTCATGGCACGCACGTAGTAGTCGAGCGCACGTCGGTTCCCTCCAAGCGTTCGCACCGATGCCTCCGCTGCAATGGTGAGGGCCGTCGCACGTTCGCTCTCATTGCGCGCATTCGCGATTCGCGCTTGGGCGTCGCGAAGAGTCCCACGCAAAGGCGCTTTGTGTGAACGAAACAACTTGGGCCTCACACTCCACACGACAAAGAGCGCGAAAACGCACGCGGCTACAATCAACGGAAGTTGCATGTCCTTCATGGATGACCGTTCATGGATGAGCGGTGACCGTATCAAAGGCGGACGCAGCGATCCAAGCGAGGAACACGGGAATGCGCGCAAAGGCCCCCCTGTTACTTGCGCATGTGCCGCTTGGCAGGCACGATCGAAAGAGTGCGCAGGTCTTTTTCACGCTGGCTTTGGCCCTTTACGGCGGCGGTTGCAGCCCTCGCGATCGGTAGCGTCGCACATGCTGACATTTACCAATTCACGGATCCAAGCGGCGTCATTCACTTTACGAACCGCAGACCAGGCACTGGAACGAAGTTTCGCTTGTACATGAAGGGTGGCAGTGGCCCGAAGCGTATCTCGGTCGCCTCGGGCGTCATGCCCGTTGCACCGTCGGACAGAGATCCCGGACGCTACACACGCTACGACGAGTGGATTCGTCAAGCCGCGTCCCTTTATCAAATTCCGGAACAACTGGTTCGCGCCGTCATTCGTTGCGAAAGCGACTATGACCCGCGCGCAGTCAGCCCCTCCGGTGCGCGCGGCCTTATGCAACTCATGCCGGATACGGCGGAACGAATGCAGGTGAAGGACATCGATGATCCGCGTGAGAATATTTTCGGCGGCGTAAGGTACCTT
>JAHFDX010000638.1 GCA_023248785.1 Myxococcales bacterium | reverse complement strand
TCGCTGGCGGCGACGGTACGCACCGTTGAGTCCGTCGCAATCGGTTGGAGCACAACTTCGATCAGGTTCTCGCTGGCCAATTGCTCGGTCGGGAGTTCGGTCGACGACTTCTTGTGACCATTGAGCCACAACTCCGACAACGCGAACGCATCTCCTTCGAGGGCAGTCGGAAAACGTAACGCGATGGTGATCCATTTGCCTTGATACGACACACGGTTGAGGGCTATGCGCGATGCCTTTGGAAGCCACCCGCGGCGCACCTCACCTGGAATGAAAGGCGCGATCGTGATGCCCAAGGCCGTGCGCTCGAAGCCAAAGAGCGTGTGTTCAACGAGCGATAAGAACCCCGCCACGGACCAAAGTTGTCTTGGCGAATTGACGACGGGTCCAGTTCCATCCCCCGCGCGCGTACGTCCATTGAAGACGTCGTAGTTCTCCATGTGGGAAAGGGCCTCGCTTGTTGTCATGACGAGGCTTGCGACAGAATTCGTAACCACAGATGCATTTTTTCCACGCGCTGCGCGTGCGAAGTACGCCGTGACAAAGGGCCACATCGCGCGGTTGTGGTAGACGCTTTGCCCGGCTTCTTCCGGCCAAACGACGGGGACATGGAAACCGACATGAACGACGTTGCGAAGAATCGACCGCGCTTGCTCCTCGGTTGCGACGCCGTGAAGAATCGCCAAGCTATTTCCAAGCACATCCACCCGGCGAACAGGCGCCGTATCGAGTGCACTGGGGATCCAAGCGCCAAAAAATCCATCGTCCTTGATCCAAAATCGCGTGCGAATGGCTTCGCGCAATGTGGTTGCCCACGCGAAGAGTTCGCTCTGGGATTGGGTCTCACCGAGCTCGGCTGCAAACGCAGCGGCAGTTTCTAGTGCTGCGAGATGAAGTGTGTTGGTCGACAGCGCAAAGGACTCTGCGATGGATACGACGTCGTCTTTTGTCTCTGCCGGATACGTCTGTTCGCGCCAATCCAGAAATGAAGTTTCACCCCGATAGAGGCCAACCTTCGCATCAAAGATGGCCACGCGATCATGCAGAATGGTGTTACGGATTGCGCTGTGCGCACGCCGTACAAAGGCCGAATGCTCCGCACCCACCAGTTCGCCAGCGACTGCCCTCGCGCCGAGAGCCCAAACGATGCGATCGGTAGAAACGGGGTAGCTTCCGCCCGATCCGGTGTCCTGCGCGATCTCTTCGTCGCTTCCGTCTCTGCGTGTCGAAAGCTTGAAGAGCAGCGAGTTCGAAGCGCGCGACGGATCGATTGAGGCGAGACCCAGGTGGGTTGCGTACGACGTGTCGCGCGTCCATACGTATGCCCACAGCTTGCCGGTTTCGTAGCAGCCCCCTGAGGGGCAAGTCCACGGTTTTCCGTTGTCGAACGCACCGTCGGAAATGGATGCCACGCTCGCCTCACGGCTCTCGCTTTGGGCCAGGGCATACAAAGCGTCGAGCCACGCGTTGCCACTTTGGAGGGAGGAGCTCGCTTCCGTGATGCGCCTTGGGTTCGAAACGTTTGAATCACGCATGGGGGCGTTGGAGCGAACTTCGAATGTTCGCGCGCAGTCCGCTCCCGTGATGGTGACGGAGGCGTTGCCGCCGCCGAATGTGGAATCGGCCGCTGTGGCTATACAAGCGGGAACCGCGAAGGGCACTGAACTTGTGTCGCGACGCTCATTGCTTGGCCCTGAATCGGCTGGCACGGTGGAGCCATCGGTACATGCAATGCTTATCGAAATGAACGTGACGACGAAAATTCGCCCCATAAGGCTAGCTCAATAGAGAGGTGTGCCTTACATGACAAGAGGCGGGGCGCAGGAGGAGGAGCTCTGCGCTATGAAAGTGGCAGTTCTTGGTGGCACTGGCTTTGTCGGTGCGCGTCTGGTCGAAGTCCTCCTTTTGAACGGCATCGACGCGGTTGCTGCTGTTCGCAATCCAAAACGCCCCAGAGACATCATGGTCGATTTGCGGGATCCCATGACCTTTCGCGTGCTCGATCCGTTCGACTACGTGGTCGACATCGCGAGCGCGGACACGCTTGCGTTGGCCCAGTATTGCCTGGTCCGCGACAAGATTTTTCTCAGCGGCACGTCCGACCATGTGATCGTCGAGCGCCTGCTCGAGCTCTACGGCTCGAGCGGTCGCGGACTTGTCGTGCTTGGAGCCGGGCTGTTTCCAGGGATTAGCAACCTCGCCGCCGTAAGCGCAACGCGACGCGTGAAAGACGTCACGTCCATTCAGGTTGGCGTCTGCTTGTCACCGCTCTCAGGAGCGGGCGCAGGCATTACGCAGTTGATGGGTGATGCCCTGCAGCGCCCGTACCTTTCGCGCGTTCGCGGAAAGATCGAGGTGGGCCCCTCTATCGCCAGAGGTCCGAAGCTTCGATTTTCTTCGGGTCGCCGTCGCATGATGCGCGCAGCTCTTGCCGACACTCAGCTCCTGTTAACCTCAACGACCGTACCGAACCTCAACGTGTTCCTTGCCATTCGACCTGTGCTGATGACGCTGGCTTTTCTCGCGACGCCCATGTTCGTTCTAACGAGTTCGTGGTTTGGTGCGATGACTCGTTGGCTATTTCGATTTCTGCGAGGTCGAGTTTTTCGGGTTCGTCCAACGCCCGTTGAGATCACCGCCGAGGCGCGTGGCTCGTCCGACGTGACCACAATCTTTGCTACGACGTCCGACGGCATGCTCGCAACGGCGCATGCTCTCGCTGCGGTCATCCGTATTGAATCCAAGCGCGCGTGGGGCGAGAGCCCGACGGGTTGCCTCACGATCGACGAGTGCTCTTCGCTCGAGGAAGTCGTAGAGACCATGCGCGAATTGGGAAGCGAC
>JAHFDX010000637.1 GCA_023248785.1 Myxococcales bacterium | reverse complement strand
CCGCGTGATCTTCGATGGAAAAGACGACGTTGGCCCCTTCGCTGCGACCTATCCAGTGATGTTGCTTGGCCTTTGTATCGGGCCAGTCGAGCCCTGCCAAATCGGCATCGAGTCGATCGGCGTATTGCGTGATGCGTAACATCCACTGCCGAAGCGGCATGCGCGTGACGGAGTGTCCGCCGACTTCGCTCTTGCCGTCGACCACCTCTTCGTTCGCAAGGACGGTACCCAACGCCGGGCACCAATTGACAGCAACCTCAGATTGAAACGCCAGGTTGCGCTTAAACAACTGCAGGAAAATCCACTGCGTCCACCGCACGTAGTTTGGATCGGTCGTATCGATCTCGCGGTCCCAATCGTAACTTAAGCCGAGCATTTTTAGCTGGCGCGTGAACTTTGCGATGTTCTCTTGCGTCTTTTCGCGTGGGTGCGTTCCCGTCTTGATGGCGTGTTGCTCCGCCGGTAGACCAAACGCATCCCATCCCATCGGATGGAGCACATCGAAGCCCTTCATTCGCTTGTATCGGGCAACAATATCCGTCGCAGTGTATCCCTCGGGATGCCCTACATGCAGCCCGTCGCCCGACGGATACGGAAACATGTCGAGCGCGTAGTACTTCGGTTTGCCAGGCCGCCTTACAGCGCGAAAGGTCTGGTGTTCTTCCCAATAGGCTTGCCAGGCCGCCTCAATCAGCGCCGGATCGTATCGTAAGCCCACAGCCTGTTCGACTTCAGACATGAGACCTGCTCTATCACGAGACCGAGTAACCTTGCCGCGGCCCTTCGTGAGCCCCCTATCCTTCTTCTTCCTCAACCTGCCAGCGATGAAGAGCCGTCATGCCTACTGCGGTGGCGCACCGCTCACACAGCGGGCGGGACTCGTAGGCAACGTGCTCGCCACGTGCGCGCATGAAGTACGAATGACCCGTCAGCGCGTCGTCCGCTTCTTCAACGTGCTCTCCGCAAACGTCACACGCACTCTTGTCGATCGCATCTTCGAACAGGACGTCGTGCGTTATCACTTGGAAACCTTCATTGCGCGGAGCGCTCACGTTCTCCACGATACCAAAAATTAGTCGCCCGCCAACGTCTTGAACTCTGCGGACGCATGCGCTAGCTCAATGAGGCGCCCTTACTTGCGCAATAGTAGGATTGCGACGCACAGTACTAGCGCAACCGCCGCCGCGATCATTACGGCAACCACGCGACTGCTTGAGCCGTGTGGCAGCACAATCGGTTCATCCGAAAGCGTAAGACGTTCCGTGCCGCCTGCTGGACCCTCGGCTGGTAAGGCTCCGGCCGACCCCGGCTCCTGACCAAAAAGTGCCTTAAGTGGTTCCGTGGTCTCAGGAACTTCTTCGGACAATTGGTACTTTTGATATTTGAGCGGAGGAACTCCCGATTCGAGAGGTTTCAACACATCTCCGTCGAACCGCGCAACTATCACAGTGATGTTGTCGTGCCCACCGTTTGCATTGGCTCGTTCAGTAAGCGCCTTGCACGCATCGAGGGGGTTATCGTATTGCGTGAGCAACTCGCGGATGTCGTCGGCGCGAACCATGCCGCTCAAGCCGTCAGAGCAAAGCAACAGGACGTCCCCGCGACGCAGATGAACGAAGGTAAGGTCGACTTGAACGGTATCCTGAGTGCCGAGGGCTTGAAGGATGATGTTGTTGTGCTCAAAGGTCTCAGCTTCTTCTTCCGTGAGCTGCCCCGCCTCGATGAGTTGGTTCACGAGTGACTGATCGCGCGTGACCTGCGTGAGCTTGCCATCGCGCAAAACATAACCTCGAGAGTCACCTACTTGTGCGAGGAATAGATGGTCGTCAATGAACGCAGCGGCGGTGACTGTGGTCCCCATTCCGCGCCGCGTTCGATCGAGCTTCGCTTCCTGCAAAATGCGTGTCCCGGCACTCTCGATCGCGCGCACGAGCTTTCGCGCAACCACATCACGACTAAGGGAGCGCGCGCCCGAATGGGGTTCCGCCATCCGTTCGTAAATAATGTCGACCGCGAGTTGGCTTGCGATTTCACCGGCGGCGGCGCCACCCATGCCGTCGCACACGCACAGAAGCAGTCCCTCGGGTCCTACATGCGCTGAACGATTGGTGTCGAGAATGCTGCGTGTCTTGCGCGAGAGGTCGGCGACTAGAAAATTATCTTCGTTGTGTTCACGGATCTGACCGACATCCGTGCGCGCAAAAAGGTCGACCTGAATGGTCGAACTTGAGCGGCTCGATGGACTCGGTTCGCTCGAAGGCGAAGCGGACACGGGTGTCTCGACCTCGCCGCTCACGTGGCGCTTCTCCTGTGAGCGCTCCGATCGAAACGAAAGAGCTGCTGACCGATTCGAAACTGAGAGCCTCCCTCAAGACGACTTTCGCCTCGCATCTTCAAATAGGTCCCGTTCGAAGATCGCAGGTCCACGAGTTGAAACTCACGGCGCTCTTTGTTGAGAATTTGGACGAGCGCATGCCGCCTCGAGAGGAAAGGATCGTCCGTAAAGAGGATGTCACCACTTTCGCGTCCAATCGCGGTTTCCGACTTCCGTATATAGTAGATCTCTCGCGCGACCCCCTCGACCGATAGAATCGATAGTCGGGCATAGCGAGCCGTCAGTGGCGTTCCAAACACGAGTGTTCCTCTTTGGGAGGCGGAACCAAAGCCTTCCTCTGCCTCTCGCACGATCTCGAACTTTATCACTTGTTGTCCAACGAGGAACAAATCTTGGTCTTGGAGCGGAACGGCGGTTGGCTGCGTCGAACTTGCCTCCGGGCTCTGCCCGCGCGGCTCGGATTGAAGTACCTGCTTGGCTGGCACGACAGGAAAGCGAAGGTAAACACCATTCACGCT
>JAHFDX010000062.1 GCA_023248785.1 Myxococcales bacterium | reverse complement strand
CTTGCTCACTGGACGGCTCATCTTTGCGTCGCGGCTCACGTTGGGCGCGGTGCTACTTGAAGCGCTAAAAAAACTCCCGGCGTTCATCCTGATTCGATTCATCGAAACAGCCCTCTTGTTCGCAACAGCGCTCGTCCTCATTGGACCCATCTGGAGCGTTCCCGCAACTATGTTCTCGGGCGAAGCGCTCATCCTCGAAGAGAAAGGTTTTGGCGCAGCCATTAACCGATCCATTCAGGTTGCCCACGCGGAGTTTGGCGAGGCGCTGCTAAGCTCTCTTCTCATCGGCATCCTCGCCGTAGCGTGCATCCTTGGCGGCGATGTGGTGGGACGCTCGACGATCGAACTCCTGTTCGATGCGAGAGCACCGCTGCCTTTGTGGGAGGACGGGGCGAGCTGGCTTTCTCTTCTTGGATTTTGGATCTTTGTGCCCGCAGCAACGGTTCTTCGGTTCTTCGTGTACATCAACATTCGAACGCGCACCGAAGCTTGGGATGTTCAAGCGCGCTTCGTTGCTCTCGCAGCCGAGGGCGCGCGTGAAGGAGTCCGATCGTGATCCGCCGCATCGCGATCTTATGGCTCCTGGGTTTTGCTCTTTGGTGTTCCTTTTCCCACGCAACAGGACCCTTCGACGATGATGACGACTCCCTCTTCGACGACACCCCCGCACAAGCGAAGGCAGAAAAACCGCTGCCAGGCACGCCTACAACATCACGAATGACAGCCGATGCCGTTCACGAGGCTCAGACGCTTCGGTCAGGGAACACATTCGAGTTCTGCACGAATCCACCTCGGCTTCCATCGCGTCGGACCGTGGAGCTCTGTCCATTGGCGGATCGCGCACCGGGTTGCGAAGCGCTCAAGGCCAGGTGCGCCCAGTGGCTCAAGCCTCCGGCTCCCCCAACAGCCCCACCCTCATGGCTCGGATCCATTGCCCGCGCCGGAGTTTGGGTGCTCTTGGCGCTTGTGATCGTGGTTGTGATCACCGTGATCGTGCGTGCCATTCTCGCCACCCGAAGAGACCAACAACTTTCGGATCAGGTTCCGATGTTGGAGGCGCCGGGACCTGAGATGCTGCCAACGGACGCCGCGTTTCCAGGCCTCGATGATGCCGAAGCCACCCTGCGCCTCGGCGATCAGCGCGTTGAGCGCGGTGAAGTACTTGCGGGCCTCGCCCTCTATCTCGCGGCTGCCCTACGTTCGCTTGAAAAGCGCGGCTGGATCGAGCGACAGGCCGACCGCACCAACGGGGAGTACGTTCGCTCGTGCCAGGATCCGGCCGCGCAACGGTTCCTTCGATCGGTTGTGCGTGACGTAGAACGAGTGACGTATGGAGGACATTCGCCTGATCGCCCCGCCATTGCAAACACGCGCAGTTACGTTGTTGAGCTCTTGAAGGTCACGATTGCGGCTCTCACGATCATGCTCCTCACGAGTTGCTCGAGCAGCCCCTCGCCGTCGCGCCTCGAGCGCCCGGTTACCGATCCAAACGGCTTTCAACTCCCGCGACGCATTTTGGAAAAGCAAGGTTGGACGGTCGATACAGTTCGTAGGCCGCTTGAGCAGCTCAAGCCGGGCGATCTGGCCGATCGCACGCTGTTTCTCAACCTGAATTCGGTTCGGCCGACGGAAGCGAGTTGGACCCACATCTTTGCATGGATTGAAGACGGGGGACGACTCATCGTCATCGGCGACGAGGACCACCTACCGAAAGAACTTGGGACGCCCATGGGGCGAATGGCGATCAAATCCACTGTTGTGATCGATCCGACTCTCGGCCGACACGATCCAAGGGCGATTCCCGTTCGCGTCGATCTCGTTGATAACTCGACGCTTGTGCCCCACACGCCCAAAGTGTCTGGCCCAAGTGTGACGAGCTCTACCAACACGATTGCGCAGTACGACACGTCCGAGGCGTATGCCACCGTCGTAAATATGGGACGTGGCAGCGTGCTCGTCATCGCCAACCACGAACTCTTCGTAAACTTGGGGATGGCGTTCGACGATCACGTGGCTGCGTTCATGACCCTGATGCAATTCGATCCGCATCGCCATCTCTCGCTCGTGAGCGAGAAGGAAAACGGCATGCCCTCGAACCCCATGTCGGCTCTTGCGAAGGCCGGGTTCCGCCTCGCCATGATCCAAGCGTTCATCGCGATCGTAACGCTCTTTCTTGCGGTGGGATGGCGGCTCACGCGAGCTCAATCATCACGTCAGGACATCCGCCGCGCGTTCATTGAGCATGTCGAGGCCGTCGGTGGCCTGTACGCACGTGCACGGGCTTCGCGCCACGCGCTCCGAGCGTTTGCGCGTTTTGTTGAAGATCGGCTGCGCGGGCGGACTCAACGCGGTCACGCTGACGTGGCCGAGACCCTCGCTGCCTTGAGCGGACAACCTCGTGCTTTCTGCGAGGATGTTTGGGCGTATTCTCGCCACGCAGGTGCAGGTCGGGGCGATACTCGCCGGGATTTGCATTACCTTCGGGCCCTCGTAGGCCTCTATCGCGATGCTGTTCGCCAAACGCATGAAAAACAAGCATGAACGTTGATCAATTTGCGCAAGTTTTTTCGACCCTGCGAACTCAACTCTCACACGTCGTGGTAGGACAACGTGAACTCGTCGACGGCTTGCTCACGTGTGTCTTCTCCGGCGGGCATGTGCTCATTGAAGGCGCTCCTGGCCTAGGTAAGACGCTCGTCGCGCGTTCATTCGCTTTGCTTTCCGGGATGGCTTACAAGCGGATTCAGTTCACCCCTGATCTGATGCCAAGCGACATCACGGGTTCGTCCGTACTCGAGCGCCAGTCGAACACGTTCACGTTCGTACCAGGTCCCGTGTTTTGCCAATTGCTCTTGGCAGACGAGATCAATCGCGCACCCGCGAAGACACAGGCTTCGCTTTTAGAGGCCATGCAAGAGCGTCAGGTCACGGTTGACGGGATGACGCGAAACCTTCCGGCTCCGTTCACAGTGGTGGCAACGCAAAATCCAATCGAATCACAGGGCACGTACCCGCTCCCCGAAGCGCAACTTGATCGATTTCTTTTCAAGCTTCTCGTTCGCGAGCCCGCGGCCGAGGTCGAGCGGACCATTGTGCGTAACCATGTTGACGGATTCGACCCAACAGAACTGCGAGGCGTCACGCCAATCATCGGCCCCGAACACGTACTTGCGCTGCAACAAATCGCGCGTGCGGTTCGTGTTG
The DNA here is from genome assembly GCA_023248785.1 of Myxococcales bacterium. Classification (GTDB taxonomy): domain Bacteria; phylum Myxococcota_A; class Polyangia; order Polyangiales; family Polyangiaceae; genus JAHFDX01. The sequence continues at coordinate 8,011 of JAHFDX010000062.1, read as the reverse complement.
ACGACGCGGTCATAGCTTACATCGTGGAAATCGTGCGCAAGAGTCGCGAAGATCGCGCCATTGAAGTTGGAGCTTCGCCACGCGCCTCAATCTCGCTTGCGCGAGCCGCACAAGTAGTCGCAGCTTCCGAAGGTCGAGACTTCGTTACGCCTGACGACGTAAAGCCGCTCGCACTCGCAGCGCTTAGACATCGCATTACGCTTCACGCGGATGCGCAACTTCAAGGCATTGCTGCCGACGAGCGCATCACCGACATCATACGCGCAACCGCTGTGCCACGCATAGGCCCATGATTCCCACAACACGCCTCGCATTGCTGCTGTTTATCGTCGCAGCCATTGCAGTGGCGGAACCCTTTGTGCCAGAAATTGCCTGGGTTGTTTATGTCGTTGACGCCATCGCAGTGGGACTCGTTCTCATCGACGCGTTGCTCCTATGGGGACGGCGCATCTCCGTCGAACGAACCGCCCCGGAAGTTTTCTCCGTTGGGCGCGACCACGCAATTGTGCTTCGATTACGTAACCATCGCGGGCGTATTTTACGGTGCCTCGTGGGAGACGACCCTGTTGCCGAGTGCACATCCGATGGCCTCCCCGCGTCTGTAGCATTGCCTCCGCATGGCGAGGCTCTTGTTCCCTACGTTCTTCTGCCGACCCGCAGGGGGCGGAGAGAATTTGGCTCTGTCGCCGTGAGGTACGGCTCCCCCCTTGGCTTCCTAACGCGCCAAGAGCGCATCGCAACCCCAGGCGAGTTCGATGTGTACCCCGATGTGCATGCGGCACGCGCGCTCGAACTTCTCCGGAGACAGGGTCGCGGCGATGCGCGCATGGGCTCGCTTCGAGTTCGAGGGGGTGAGACAGAGTTCGAACGCCTTCGAACCTACCAGGTAGGCGACGAACCACGCTTTATTGACTGGCGCGCGACCGCTCGCCGTAATGAGGTCACCGTTCGTCAGTTTCAAACCGAGTCCAATCAGAACATCATTTTTGCAATCGATACGGGTCGCGGAATGCGGGGTGAAACCGAGGGACTGTCTCACATGGACCGCGCGCTTAACGCGTCGCTCTTGGCTGCTGATGTGGCATTGCGGACAGGCGATCGCGCGGGCCTACTTGTCTTTGACGAAAGCCCGACGCGTTTTTTGAAACCCGTCGGAGGAAAGAGCGGCGGACAGCGTCTCATTCGAGCGGCGTACGAAGTTGACGCGGGTCTCAAAAGTACCGACTACCGCGCGGCGATCGCCTTTCTACGCACGCAAATTCGCGCGCGATCACTCATCATCCTGTTCACGCAGGTGCTCGATCCTAGGTCGGCAAGTGAACTCACGTCGTCTTTGCGGAGTCTTCTTCCACTGCACCTTCCGCTCGTCGTTCTCTTACGCGAGAACGACCTCGAGGACCGCGTGCTTGAGCCGGTATACGGCGAACAGGATCTGTACGACCGCGCGGCCGCCGCAGAAGTGCTGGCGTGGCGCGATGGATTGATCAGAAAACTAAGACGAAACGGCACGCTTGTGCTCGACGTGAGAGCCTCCGACATGACCCCAGAGCTTGTGAAGCAATATCTCGAAGTGAAGGCCCGGTCGCTTCTTTGAGGGCGATTACGCGCCGGGCTTGCCGATGCCCTTTTTGGCGAGCATGTCACCGAAGGTAAATCGTGAGTCGCGACTGACCTGATCGCGGTACGTCTTGTACGCGGAACGCTCTTGGTCATCGGACAGGGCGCGAACGGAGAGTTTGACCTCACCACCACGGTGATCGATCTCCATGATCTTTCCCTCGAGCACTTGCCCGACTTTGAACGCCTTCCGCAGCTCTGTACCGCGCGCGGTGCCGGTCGCGGATGCAGGAACGAAACCTCGGGCGTTGCAGCCGGTGACCCCGAGCAAACGCACTTGAAGCGAGGAAGCTTCAATGGTGTGAATGACGGCTTTGACCGACTTGTACTGTTGTACCCGCTGCGTTGGTTCCTCAGCCGCTTCAGCGACAAGCGCCGGGTGAAGCGAAATGCGATGTGCGCCTGGCTCGACGTGTGACACCACGACTTCAAGTTCATCGCCGACCTTGAGAAACTCGCTGGGACTTTCAAAGCGTCGGAATGTTTCGGGACGATTGTTGATCACCAAGTCCGAGCTTCGGATGAGGCCGTCGACCCCAGGCTCGAGCTCGACAAAAACGCCAAACGGCTGCATTCGAACAATCTTGCCCGTGTGGCGTGTGCCGCTCTTGAACTTTTGAGCAACGGACGCCCAGGGATCAGTGAGGAGCGCCTTGCGCGAGAGCCAGATTTTTCCTCGGTCGTCGACCTTTTGAATCTGCACCTGCACCATTTCGCCAACCTTGAACACGTCTGCCGGTTGGTCGCTTCGGTTGTGGCTCATTTCGGTGAGCGGCACGAGCCCTTCCACGTCGCCGAGATCAATAAACGCGCCGAATGCCACGACGCTGCGAACAATGCCCTCGACGCTTTGCCCAACGAGCGGACGAATACGCGCGAGCGCAATCTCCTTCGCCGCCGTTGCCTCAGTCTCCAGGATGTTCTTGCGCGAAAGGACCACGTTGTGTCCCTTTGCGGCGTATTGCGCCACGTCGAACTCTAGCCGCTGCCCGACAAACTTCGTCAAATCGGCGCCGAGGCGAAGAGTCATGTGGGAAGCAGGACAAAATGCGCGCAGCCCAGCGACATCGATCTCGACGCCACCTTTGATGATGCCCGTCACGAGTCCCTCGACGGGAGTCTTTTCGTTGCAGGCCTTTTCGACGCGCTCTTTTGCGCGATGAACCCGTCGCGGATGACGCGTGAGAACGACAAGGCCGCCTCGTGCGCCATCGTTGTGGACGATGGCAACGAAATGAGCGCCCTCTTCCAGAACGATCGGCGGTACCTGATCAACCGGGATCCGAGCTTCGTACGGTGAACCTGCAAGCGCAGGCGTCATCTCGGAGATTTCCGCGGACGCATTCGACTCCACGGTATCGGCAGTAGGAGCGTCTACCACGATTGCTACAGCTGTATCTGCGTTAGCAAGGGCCTCGTCAGCGACTGCTACCAGTTCGCCAGCGGCAGATCCATTCAGCGCGGCAAGCCCGTCAACCTCGTCAGCGACTGCTACCGGTTCGCTCGCGATCGCTTCCTTGCCATCCGCCTGAGCCACCTCCGCAACAGGATCCACCGCGTTCGGGTCTTCAGGAAGCGCCATTTCACGGCGATCGAAGATGGCTGTGCCCTTACCAGAAAGGTCGACGAAGATGGCCTCTTCAGTGATCTCAACGATCTTGCCGAAGACCACATCGCCCACTGTGAAGGCGGAACGCTCGCGATCGAACCGAGGCGGCTTCTTCCCGCGTCGTTCATGGGCACGGGCGTCGTGACGGATTTCGTCACCATGACTGTTACCTTTATCCTCGCCTTCCAAAGATGCGCCGCCCTCTCCTTGGGCGTTCGCTCCTTGAGACTTTTTCTTGCGACGACGCTTGCGCTTTTTTCCGGGCTGACCAGGTTCGGACAATTCACCGCCCGCGGTGGCCACGGCGACGTGTCCGTCGTTGCGGAGATCATTGCCAACCTGAGGACTGTCCTCGTCTCCGTCGCTTTCGATCGGCGGAGCAACGTTGCCCGGTTGCGGAGCGTCGTCATCGTCCGCGGTGAGATCCACTGTAACCGGGGCCACATTGCCGGGAGATGGTTCGCTCGGTTCGGGCGACGGGACAGGCCCATTCGTCGGAGCCGTATTCATGGAAGCCGCGGTCGTCGGAGCTGCGGTCGTCGGAGCCGCGGTCGTCGGAGCCTGTGGGTCAGCCGAAGCCGATTCTTGCACGATGGGTTCTTGGATACTCATTTGAGGCACCCCCGAGCATGGGGACCATGCACGATAGCAAATTGGTTGCCGTTTTCCTGGGAAAAATTGGCACCCCATCGGGTGGGTCAAGGTCCGTCAGTCGGCACTGTCTTCCGACGCGCGTTCATAGCCTTGGGCCTTGCTTGAATCGATCCCCTCAAGCGACAAATTGAGCGCTTTCGGAACCTCGAGGCTGATCTCGTCTGGCCTTGGAAAGTGAAGGCCGCTTGCCAAAACGGCAGGCTTGATATCATCGACGAAATCCTGCATCACCGCGCCCGAATCACGCTTCTTCAATCCCACCGAAATCGCATACCGATTGCCGTCTGTATCCGGCCTTCCGAATGACAGCATCCCCTGTTTGAACCACTTGTTAAAGTGCGCTTGCTTGATGTCGTCAAAGCGACCGGTACGACACAGCTCGACGACGATGCGCTCGCCGAGACCTTGGTGGCCCGCTTCCTCTTTGAGAATCTTCGTGATGATCTCGCGATACGGCAGAAATGCACACTCGTCGTACTCGCGCAGCTGCCAAAAGCCCCCGCGATCGTACAGAAATTGCGCCATGGCCAGCTCGAACCAACTCGATGCAAAATCAATAGGCTTCTTCGCGAGCCGCGCTTGCACTTTGGGTTCAACGCTTTCGCCGGTGAAGCGTTTGTACATGCGCAAGACCACTTCGTAGTGCTCCATCTCCTCTGTGATGTGCCACGTCATGAACTTGAGCCACTTGATCTCGGGCACAAATTGTAACCCGTACCCGAACATTTGTGCCGCAGCGAGCTCGCGATACGCCTGACTCTCCATCATCTGCGTGAGCGTTGCCACCATGGTCGCGTCCATTTGTTCCTTCGACTCGTATGTCGCCGTCATGATCGCGCCTCCCGCGCAGCTAGGCCTTCAAGCACTTCGGTCACAGTCATGGCGGCCAGGCGTTCCAGCAACTCCTGACCCTCCTCTTCACTCGCGAGCGCAGGCGACCCTGTGTACGCTTCGCTCATTCCGATCTCAAGAAACGTCGTCTTACCAGCCGAAATGGCGTCGGAGAGGCTTAGGTCTAGGGGCGGAAGCTTTGTTGCTTCCGGAAGAACGCGACCCTTTGCCGCCTGCACAAGCGACGTTTCGTATCTTCCAGCGTGACACTTCCCTTGCTTGAACTCGTCACTCAGCGTGCGTGCCCACCGTCGCGACAGTGGGCACGCAACGCTCACGATCCCATGTGCAAAGTGGCCCGCGGCGGCTCGTACGGCTTCGTCGTGCGCGGGTTCGAGATGGTTGTTCACAAAACAGACGTGTTTGAACCCATCGTCCAACAACCGTTGTGTAATATCGATGAGCAGCGCCGTCATCACGTGAGCCGATATCCCAACGGCCCCGACAAACCCCCGCGCGTAGTCGGTTACTCCGTAGGCAACACTTGGCGCGATCAGAACATCGACGCCTTGCTGCACAAGGAGCGCAGCTGCGCGCTCGGTTACCGCCTCACTAATGAGAACGTCAGTCCCGAGAGGTAAGTGCGGACCATGTGGCTCTGTGCTTCCGATCGGAACGAGGACCACGCAACGCGCCCTCGCGACGATCTGCGCAACTTCGTACGTCGTCATGTCCGCGAGCTTCGTGACCACGGAAGACCTCACATGCCTTCTTGGGTTTCGCGCACCCGAAGCGCCTTTTTATCGACCTTGCCGCGATCGTTCTTCGGCATCTCGTCCAAAAACTCAACCATGCGTGGATACTTGTACTTGGAAAGCCGCGCCCGCACGTGCTCTTGAAGTTCCGATGCGAGCGACTCTGAAGGAGCGAATCCGCTGCGCAGGACAACGAAGGCCTTCGTCTTCGTGAGACCCTCCTGTTCGACACCAATCATTGCCGCGCAGGCCACGGCCGGATGTGCGTGCAGGCAATTTTCGACTTCGGTGGGCGCGACCCACTGGCCCCCCACTTTCAGAAGGTCGTCGGCACGGCCTGCGAAGTAAAGGTACCCCTCTTCGTCGACGTGAAACAAATCGCCCGTCTTGCACCAATGGCCGTGGAACGTTTTAAAGCTGCGATCTCTGTCGAGCCAATAGCCATGCGAAACACTATCGCCTCGCACCCAGAGGACGCCTATTTCACCGGACCCGCACGGTGTTGCACCAGGGCCATCTGCATCTTCCGGTAGAACGCGAAGCTCGTAGCCGTCGACTACTTTCCCAAGTGAACCCGGTAAAATATCACCCGGACGATTACTCGCATAAATGTGAAACATCTCGGCGGACCCGATGCCGTCGTAGACGTCGCTGGCATAGCGCTCGTTCCAACGGTCAAGCAACGCGTGAGGCAACGCTTCGCCGGCCGACAGCGAAAACCGAACAGTCGAAAAATCAAGACCCGCTTCGCCACGCGTGCGCAAAGCTTCGTCGTGGTCGAGCAGCTTGCCGATCATGGTCGGCACATTTGTAACCACGGTGGGTTTGTAGCGTTCGATTGCCGAAGCCACACTCTCCGGCGTGGGCCGCTCGCTGAACAAACACGTCGTGCCACCCACAGCGAACGGGAAGAAGAGATTCGTCCCGGTGGCGTAGCCAAAAAACAAGCGAGGCACACTCACGGTCACGTCGCTTTCGCGGTAACCAACGGTGCGTTTTGCGTAGACCTCTGTGTTGAAGGCAAAGTCGCGGTGCGAGTGAATGTTCGCTTTCGGCTCGCCCGTTGAACCGCTCGTAAAGAGCCACATCGCCGGCTCGTCCCGATGAACCTCCGGCACATGGTTGCTTCCGACTTGAACACCGAGCGCCGTCGAGAGCGCAACAAATCTCGGATCCGAGGGAACACGCACAGTGCGCTCGGCGTCGCTTCCCGTTTCGCTCTCCGGCACCACGAACACGTGCCGCAGCTCGTGCGCGAAGGAAGTGGCCTTCATCGCACCCTCCAACTCAGAGGCAATACGCTCGTTGGTCACGAGAGCAGTCGCCCGCGTGTACGTAAGGAGGTAACGGAGCTGCTCGAATGGCACTTCAGGATTGCCCATCGCAACGACAGCACCACGCGCAAACGTCCCAAAAATGGCCCACGCAAACGGAGGCACATCGTGCAGAACGATGAGCACGCGCTCACCACGTCGCACGTCGGCATGTCTCAACGCAGCTTCAAACCTCTTCGAACGATCCGCCACGTCATCGTAGGTATACGCGTGCGAACCAAATCGAATCGCAGCCTTCGAACCGAAGCCTTCGCGCAGTCGATCGAAGAGAAAATAGTCTGCCAGATTAAACGTCTCGGGAAATGTTGGCCTTCCACTCATGCCCGACCTCCGGTGATCACCGCGCACCCCTCGAGCTCTGCTGGCCTTGTGGCCGTGGGCACTGGTTCGGCGGGCAGAACGTGCTCCGCGGGAATTTCCACACGAACCACGACGCTGAGGGAACCGCGATTACCCGCCAAATCGTAAGGTTTTAGCGCGTATCGGTAGTGCGTCCCTCCGAGCACGCGCGCATCTTCAAAACGAGTGGATGTGGCTCGAATGCTGGCGTGATGGGAAAGTTCCGCAGAGCCCTCTGCACGAAACAACTCGTATCCGTAGAGCGCCTCGTTGTCGGTCGCGGTCTTCCACGTGAGGAGCACGCGACCTCCTTTGTAGACTCCGACAAGCTCAGCACCGCTTTCGCCCCAGGATGGAGCAATGCGATCATTGCTACGCGGTGCTTGGCCGAGCTTCTTTGGCCAAAGTGTGCAGTCGACGCGGCGAAAATTTTCGTCGAGCGCCTTACACACATTCCCATAGACGCATCGCACGACGCGTTCTTCATCACCCGCTTGCCACTTCTTCGGCAAATCCGGATCCGCCAAGAGAGCACGCGCCATCGCAATAAGGTCGCCTTGCCCGCGTTCAAGCACTTGTTCCGCAAGAGCGCGGTTGCTGATTTTTCCAGCCGCAACAACCGGCGTTTCGAGGGCTGCCGATCGAAGCGCTGCACGCACAGCCTGTGGAATGTAGAGGTTTGCTCCGTCGGGATAGTTGGATCCCGGCATACACCGATCACCCGAATAACCCGTGTACGGATAAAGGGGCTCGCCGGGAATGGAGCGTGCGTCTTCGAACTTTCCTCCTGCCGAGAGCGAAATGTAATCGATGCCGCTACGAGCGAGTCGAATCGCCATCGGACCTGCATCGACTACGGTGTACCCATTTCG